>JBEVLS010000240.1:0-5855 GCA_040509015.1 Microbacterium sp. | reverse complement strand
GCCGCGGTGGCCGCCGTGACGCCGGACTCGACCGCCGTGAAGACGGCGAGCGCGGCATCCCGGTCGACGATGCCGAGGTTGCCGGTCACCGGTCCGAGGATCGTGTGGGGCTGGAGGTTCGCGACGCCGAGTCGCCGGTCGACCGGCCCCTGGGTGATCGCGATGCTCTGCAGCCGGGCGAGCGGAAGGATCGCGAGCCTGCGCCAGAACACCCCGCGACGCACGAACAGCGCGTGCGGAGTCACGTCGAAGCCGTTGCGGCGCCACGAGAAGGGCCGGAGCAGGCGAGCCCGCCGCGGAGTGTTCGTGTACGGGTCGTCGGCGGCCGGGCCGAGCACACCGTGCTCGAACACGAGCGGCCATTCGGCCTCGGGCATGCCCGGCAGGATCAGGCGCAGCACGCGCTCCACGTCTGCACGGGTGCCGACCGGGAGCACCGTGGTGAACTGATCGGTGGTCGTGTCGGCCGCGCTCCGGCCCGACAGGCGGTTGATCGTGATCGTCCACCAGCCGAACCCGCGCCACAGGATCGACTGCGACACCTGCACCGCGTGGATGCGGCCGGGAGGCAGGATCTCGGTGACCGTCGTGAAGAGGCCGAACGTGATCCGCACACCGCTCGGCGTCGGGGCGATCGAATAGCGCAGAGACTTCGTGATGCTGCCGATCCAGTAGGCGCCGAAACCGAGGACGGCCGGCACCATGCCGAACAGCACCCACGGGGTGCCGACGATCGATCCCACGACGATCGCGATGATGGCGATGACGAGGCCGATGGTCGCACCGCTGAGCAGCCGCGACGCGATGAGCCGCCCGACGGGGATGTGCACGACGGACTCCGGTTCGGCCACCGGCTCCTCGGCTCCCTCGATCAGCCCCGTGATACCGGCGCTGACGACCGATGCGGCAGCCGACACCCTCGAACCTGCGCGGGGCGCGGCATCCGCACTCGCCTCTCCCAGCTGCGAACCCGACGCGAGTCGTAGGATGTCGGCGCGCACCGCCTCGGCGTTCGTGGTCGACAGGTACTCGAGCTTCACGTTGGAGTCGAGTCCGGCCCCGACGACCTCGAGCTTCGCGAGACCGGCGAGCCGCGCGATCATGGGCCGCGTCAGGTTCACGCCCTGCACACGATCCAGCGGCGCGCGGCGGTGGGTGCGGAACAGCACGCCGCTTCGCACCTCGACGTCGTCCCCGGTGATGCGGAACGTGTGGAAACGCCACGACACGTAGAAGAGCAGGATGAGCACGATCACGAGACCGAGCACCGCCAGCAGCGCCCACAGGACGAGGTTGTTCGAGAACACCCAGTCGACGGGGTCGCCGGCGTACTCGCCGTACTCGCTCATCTGCGGGACGAACATCTCGATGAGTCGATCGCGGAAGTTCGCGATCACGATTCCGGCGACGACGACGAGGGCGAACCCGCCTCGCAGCAACGGCGTCAGCGGGTGCATGCGATGCCACTCGCCGTCGCTGAGAGGCGAGCGCACGAGCGCCGGGGGCGGTGCCGAAACGGGCGCAGCCTCGGGCTCGATGGGAGGGATGCCGGTCACAGCCCGGTCCGGCGCGTCTCGGCGACGTCGATGAGCGTGTCGCGCAGCTGCTCGGCCGCCTTCTGGGTGAGCCCGGGAATCGTGATCCCGGTCGCGGCGGCGGCCGTCACGAGCTTGAGCTGCGCGATGCCGAACCCGCGATCCAGAGGGCCGTGGGTGATGTCGACGAGCTGCATGCGGCCGTAGGGCACCGCGACCACGCGCTGCCACAGGATGCCCTTGCGGAAGACGAGGTCGTCGGGGCGCAGCTGGTACCCGTACGAGCGCGCCTGGCGCGGCGTGATCACGATCGTCCACACGAGGATGATCGTGAGGATGCCGCCGGGGATCCACGCCCAGGTCTGGTGGAAGACGAGGGTCGCGACGAGCATCGCGGCGACCACGATCGCCAGGAAGATGCCGCTCGAGATGAGCTGCACCCACACGTACTGCCGTGCGAGCTGATGCCACGTGCCGTCGCCGAGCGGCAGACGTGCGGCTCCTCGGGGTTCCTTCACCCGATCGAAGGTGCGGGCGTCCAGCACCGGGTCGGGACCGCTCTCGACCTCGACGGCGGGACGGTCGTCCTGGGGCGCGGCCTCGGCGGCGCGGCGCTCCGCGCGCGTGGTCGGCGCGGTCGCCGCAGCGGTCGTCTCGGCGGCGTCAGTGGTGACGGGGCTCGAGTCCGGTGTCGTCGCCTCCGGGCTGTTCGTCATCGTCGTCCTTCCGGATGGTGCACAGGTACTCGGCTGCCAGGCCGCACGCGATGAGGAGCGCCCCGCAGATCGCCGTCGCGATGACGGTTCCCATCGAGCCTAGTGACGGGCCCACCGGGCGGGTCGCGAGGAACAGCGCGAGTCCCGCGCCGAAACCGCCGAGCGCGGCGCCCACGATGCTCGACGCCTTCGCCAGCATCGCCACCCGCAGGGCCCGGAAGGGATTGACCGGAGCGGCGACCGGACCGCGGGTCGCGCGCCGGATCGGGATCGCCAGGGCGAGGACGAGCAGTCCGAGCAGGGCGAGCAGGATCGGCAGCGTCACCGCGGGGGTGAACGTCGCCCGCCCCGCGCTGGTCAGCGCCTGGTCGAGCACGAATCCCGCGCCGACGCCGAGGACGGCGGCGACGATCAGGATGCCGGGACCGGTGCGCTTCACGCGTTCTCCCGCAGTCGGGCCAGCAGCTCGTCGACGCGCCCGCGACCCGGGAGGACCGCATCCGCATCGACGGTGAGCCAGGGCGCCAGCACGAAATCCCGTTCGCCCGCGCGCGGGTGCGGCAGCGTCAGCCGGTCGTCCCGGCTCTGCACGTCGCCGTACGAGATGAGGTCGAGATCGAGTGTGCGGTCGCCCCACCGCTCGCGGCGTTCCCGGCCGTACTTCGCCTCGATCGCGTGCAGGTAGTCCAGCAGCACCGACGGTGCGAGGCGGGTCGAGACGACGGCGACCGTGTTGAGGTAGGCCGGGGCGTCGGCATCCGGACCCTCGGGCTTCACCGCGACCGACTCGATCGGCACGGCGACGCGCACCTCCAGGACGAGCGGCAGCCGGGCGATCGCCGCCACAGCCGCCTCCAGCGTCGCGGCGCGGTCGCCGAGGTTCGCTCCGAGGGCGATGACGGCGTCGACGGCGTCCGCGGCGACGGGAGGCGGCGGCGTGCCGATCCCCTCGGCGAGTCGGCGGCTCACTGTCCGACCACCCGCGTGGGCGGCACGTGGTGGCCGCCCCGGAGGATCGTCACCGCCACATCGGTGAAGGGCACGGGGATGGGCGCGGCGGGCTTGTGCACCGTGACCTGCACGAGGTCCAGCAGGGGGTACGCCCCCAGCAGGTCATCGGCGATCCGCGCGGCCAGCGTCTCGAGAAGATTGACCGGCTCGCCCTCGACGACCGCGACGATGCGCTCGGCGACCTCGCCGTAGTGCACGGTGTCGGTGACCTCGTCCGACTCGGCCGCGGGCGCCGTGTTCAGGTGCATCGTCAGGTCGACGATGAAGGTCTGGCCGTTCTCGCGCTCGTCGGCGTGGACGCCGTGGCGGCCGAACGCGCTGATCCCGGTCAACGAGATCGTGTCGTTGAAGTTCATGCTGTGCCCCTTTCCCAGGCTGCGGCGACGCTCAGCGCGTCCCGCGTCGAGGCGACGTCGTGGACGCGGACCGCCCATGCCCCCGCTCGCGAGGCGAGCACGCTCGTGACGGCGGTCGCGAGGTCGCGGCGCTCCTGCGACGGGTCGTCGCCGAGCGCATCGGCGAGGAACCTCTTGCGGCTCGTGCCGACGAGCACGCGGTAGCCCGTGGCGACGAGACGGTCGAGCCCGCGGAGGGTGGCCCAGTTCTGTTCGCCTTTCTTGCCGAACCCGATGCCGGGGTCGACGACGATCCTCGACGGAGGGATGCCGGCGGCCGCCGCCGCCGCGATGCGCTCCTCGAGTTCGCCGAGCACTTCCGCGACGACATCCTCGTAGCGCGCACCGGCGTACATGTCGGACGACGGTCCGCGCCAGTGCCCCAGAGCGATCTCGGCGTCGGTCTGCGCCACGGCGGCGAGCAGGTCGGCATCGGCGAGGCCGCCCGAGACGTCGTTCACGATCCGCGCGCCCGCCCGGACCGCGGCGAGCGCCGTCGAGGAGTTCATCGTGTCGACGCTGACGACCGCGCCGTCGGCGGCGAGCGCCTCGACGACCGGCAGCACGCGATCCTGCTCGACGGACGGATCGACCCTCTGCGCACCGGGGCGCGTCGACTCCCCGCCGACGTCGATGAGATCGGCGCCGTCCGCGATCAGACGGCGCGCGTGCGCGAGCGCGGCATCCGTCGTCGTGAACCGCCCGCCGTCGCTGAACGAATCGGGCGTCACGTTGAGGATCCCCATGACCAGGGTCACGTCAGTCGGTCCCTGAGGCTCGGGAGGACGCCGAGGGGCCGAGGAGGTTCATGAGCTCCGCCCGCGCGGCGGGCTCGGCGAGCTCGCCCCGTGCGGCGATCGTCACGGTCGACGAATCCGACTGCTGGGCGCCCCGCATCGTGACGCATTCGTGCGTGGCGTCGAGGACGACGAGCACGCCGCGGGTGTCGAGCGACGCGGCGATCGTGTCGGCGATCTGCTCGCCGAGGCGCTCCTGCACCTGCGGGCGCGAGGCGAGCACGTCGACGACCTTCGGCAGCGCGCCGAGACCCACGACCTTCTCGCCGGGGAGGTACGCGATGTGCGCGTGACCGCGGAAAGGCAGCAGGTGGTGCTCGCACACCGAGCGGAAGCGGATGTCGCGCACCATCACCGCGCCGGACGGCAGCGTCTCGGGCGCCGGGCCGCGGGACACCGAGATGGTGTGCGCGAGCGGAGCCGCGGCATCCTGACCCACACCCGCGAAGAACTCGGCGTAGGCGTCGGCGACGCGATCGGGCGTCAGGCGAAGGCCCGGCCGATCGGGATCCTCTCCGATCGCCTCCAGGAGTTCGCGGACGAGCGCCGCGACGCGCTCACGATCGACGGCCACGCAGCGAGCCTACGCGGTCGCGGGTCGCGCCTGTCCGGACGGACGACGCACGGGCGACGTCGCGGGCGCCGTCTGCTCGGCCTCGACGGCAGCGGCGAGCCCTGCGTCTTCGCGGCGACGGGGAACGTCGACGGGAGGAAGCGTCGACACCGGCCGCTGCTCGCTCGAGAGCCACTGAGGACGCGGCGGGAGGCGCTTGACGTCCTTGAAGATCTCGGCGAGCTCGAGGTGGTCGAGCGTCTCCTTCTCGAGCAGCTCGAGCGCGAGCTTGTCGAGGACGTCGCGGTTGGCGTTGATGACCTCGTACGCCTCGTTGTGCGCCTGCTCGATGAGCGCGCGCACTTCGGAGTCGATGCGCTCCGCCACGCGCTCCGAGAACTCGCGGCCGTGCCCCATGTCGCGGCCCATGAAGACCTCGCCCGAGGACGACCCGAACTTGATGGGTCCGACGTTCGTGGTCATGCCGAACTCGGTGACCATCTTGCGGGCGATGCCGGTGGCCTTCTCGATGTCGTTCGAGGCTCCCGTGGTCGGGTCGTGGAAGACGACCTCTTCGGCCACGCGTCCGCCCATCGCGTACGCGAGCTGGTCCTGCAGTTCGTTGCGGGTCACCGAGTACTTGTCGTCGAGCGGGAGCACCATCGTGTAGCCCAGCGCCTTGCCGCGCGGCAGGATCGTCACCTTCGTCACGGGATCGGTGAAGTTCATCGCCGCCGCCGCGAGCGCGTGTCCGCCCTCGTGGTAGGCCGTGATCAGCTTCTCCTTGTCCTTCATGATGCGCGTGCGGCGCTGCGGACCGGCGATGACGCGGTCGATCGCCTCGTCGA
>JBEVLS010000239.1:0-4139 GCA_040509015.1 Microbacterium sp. | reverse complement strand
GCACCTAACTTGTAATTAGGGGGTTGCGGGTTCAAGTCCCGCAGTCGGCTCGTGACGGCAGAGCAGCATCAGGCGCCGCGTCTGCCCGTGTGGATCGCCCTCGGCGGCGCGGTGCTCGTCGGCATCCTGACGGCCGTGCAGGCCCGCGTCAACGGCGTCCTCGGCGCCCGCCTGGACGACGGATTCGTCGCGGCGGCGGTGTCCTTCGGGTCGGGGATGCTGATCCTCGTCGTGCTGTCGGCGGTGCTCCCCGTCGGCCGCCGCGGGTTCGCGACGCTGGCCGCCGGCATCCGGATGCGGACGATTCCCTGGTGGATGCTGGCGGGCGGCGCGGCCGGCGCGCTCACGGTCGCGACCCAAGGCCTCGCGGTCGCGATCATCGGCGTCTCGCTCTTCACGGTCGGCGTCGTGGCCGGGCAGACCGTCAACGGACTCGTCCTGGACCGCGTCGGGTACGGACCGGCCGGGGTCGTGGCGGTGACGGTCCCGCGCGTGCTCGGAGGAGTGCTCGCGCTGGGCGCCGTCGCGCTCGCGCTCGTCGGGGACGGCGCGCGCGGCGTGCCGCTGTGGATGCTCGTCCTGCCGTTCTTCGCGGGCGTGGGCATCGCGTGGCAGCAGGCGACGAACGGGCGCCTGCGTCAACGGGTCGGAACGCCCCTCACGGCGACGCTGGTGAACTTCATCGGCGGAACCGTCCTGCTCGTCGGCGCCGCCGCCGTCCATGTCGGGATCGTGGGCATGCCCGAGGCGTTCCCCACCGAGCCGTGGGTGTACCTCGGGGGAGCGACCGGCGTGGTCTACATCTTCCTGTCGGCCGCGCTCGTCGCGCAGACGGGCGTGCTGCTGCTCGGACTCGGCGCCGTCGTCGGGCAGCTGCTCACCTCGGTGCTGCTCGACGCGCTGTGGCCGGCGGCGGCGAGTCCCGGCATCCTGCAGGAGAGCCTCATGGTGAGCGTCGCCCTCGCGTCCGTCCTCGTCGCGGCGGCTCCGTGGGGGCGGCTGATGCGCCGCTAGGCCTTCTTCTTGGGCTTCGGCATCCGCGAGACGTGGTGACGGGCGTCGACGGCCTTGCGCCGGCCGATGCGCGCCCGCGGCGGCTTGCCGCCGACGTACAGCCAGCCGAGCAGCTGCTCGTCCTTGTCGAGTCCGTGGGCCTTCGCGACGATCTTCGAGCGCGTGTACGACCCGGTGCGCCAGAACACGCCCCACCCGGCGTCGTCGAGCAGCAGGCTCAGCGTGTGGGCGACGCCCGAGGCGACGGCCTCCTGCTCCCAGCGCGCCACCTTGCTCTTGCGGTAGCTGGCGACCACGGCCAGCAGCAGCGGAGCCCGCAGCGGCTTCGACGACGGCTTGTCGTCGCCTTCGGCCTTGGCGATCGCCTTGGCCAAGCGCACGCGGTCGTCGCCGCGCAGCTCGATGATGCGCCAGGGGCGCAGCGACGAGTGGTCGGCGACGCGTCCGGCGGCCGAGACGAGCGTCAGCAGCTCCTCGTGGGTCGGGGCCTCGTCGGTGACCTTCGACCACGAGCGTCGCGCGCGGACGGCGTCCAGGGCCGCGGTCACTCAGCGGCCTCGGGCGCGAACGACAGCGACAGCGAGTTCATGCAGTAGCGGTCGCCGGTCGGCGTGCCGAATCCGTCGGGGAACACATGGCCGAGGTGCGAGCCGCAGTTCGCGCAGCGCACCTCGGTGCGGAGCATGCCGTGGCTGCGGTCCTCGATCAGCTCGACCGCCTCGGGGCGCACCGATTCGTAGAAGCTCGGCCATCCGCAGTGCGAGTCGAACTTGGTGCCGCTGCGGAAGAGCTCCGCACCGCACGCCGCGCACGCGTAGAGCCCCGCGCGGCTCTCATCGAGCAGCTCGCCCGTCCATGCGCGCTCCGTGCCCGCCTGGCGCAGCACCGCGTACTGCTCGGGCGAGAGCTCTGCGCGCCATTCGTCGTCGCTCTTGTCGACCGTGTACGTCATGTCGGTCCTCCTTGCTCCCCTCCATTCAACCCCAGGTCTCGCGGGGGTCGGTCGGCGCGGGCACGAGAATGAACCCATGAAGTCGGATGCCGCAGCCGTCGCCGCGCGATACGGGCGCTTCGCCGTCGACGACGCCCGCGGCCGCTCCGCGCTGTACGAGGAGTGGGCGACGGGCGTCGCGACCGACGTCGGCGTCTCGGGCATCCTCGCCCGCATCCCCGAGACGCACCGGCAGCCGCCCCTCGTCTTCGCCGTCACGCGCCTGCTCGGCGCGCCCGAGACGGGCTTCGCGGAGTGGGCGGCATGGCTGGACGATCACGCGGACGCAGTGGTCGACGAGGCGTCGCGGCGCAGCATCCAGACGAACGAGCCGCTGCGCTGCGCCGCGCTGCTGCCGGCCCTGTCGACGATCCGGGGCCCCCTCGCGGTGCTCGAGATCGGCGCGAGCGCAGGGCTCTGCCTGTACCCCGACCGCTACTCGTACCGGTACGACGGAGGCCCCGACCTCGACCCGTCGGACGGGGAGTCGACGGTCGTGCTCCGCAGCGCCCTCCGCGGACGCCCGCGGATCGCGCTGCCCGACATCGCGTGGCGGGCGGGCATCGACCTCGAGCCGCTGGATGCCGCGGACCCCGCCGACCGACGGTTCCTGTCGACGCTCGTGTGGCCGGGCGAGACGGGTCGGGCCGAGCGCATCGGGGCGGCGCTCGACATCGTCGCGGCCGACCCGCCGCTGCTCGTGCGCGGCGACGGCTCCGATCCCGACACCGTGCGCGCGGCCGCGGCGCTGGCGCCGGAGGGTGCGACCCTGGTCGTCACGACTCCCGGCGTCCTGCCGCACATCCCGCGAGCGGGGCGCGAACGCCTCATCGCGGTGCTGCGAGAACTCGACGCCGTGTGGATCTCGATCGACCCTCCCGGGCTGCACGACGCGTGGCATCCGCCCGTCGATCCTTCGACGTGGGGCGGGTTCGTCCTCGGCAGGGACGCCGTGCCGCTCGCCGCCGTCGACCCGCTCGGCGCATTCGTGGAGTGGCGCGCGGGCGATCGGCCGGCGTCGCCGTAGCGTGGACGCGTGCCCCTGACCGACCGCGATCTCGCCATCCTCGCCTTCGAGGCCGAGTGGCGTCGGCACGCGGGGGCGAAGGAAGAGGCGATCCGCGCCGAGCTCGGACTCTCGCCGGCGCGTTACTACCAGCTGCTGGGGCGCCTCATCGACACCGCCGAGGCGCAGGCCGTCGACCCGATGCTCGTCAAGCGGCTGCGGCGCGTGCGCGAAGCGCGCGAGCAGGCGAGACAGCGCGGAGCCGCGACCGCGCGCTGACACCCTCGGTGCCGCGCACGGGGTTACCGCGCACGGCCCGGTAGCATCGGGGGGTGCCGAAAACGACCTACCCCCGGGATCGCTTCGACGACATCCCCGCCGAGGTGGGTCGCGTCGGGGCGCACCGCGCCGAGAACCCCCGCATGCGCGGGTGGGTCGTGCTGCTGTGGGCCGCGCTCGCGACGATCATCCTCGTCGCCGTCGGCATCTTCGGCACCCTCATGCTCCAGGGCCGCATCGAGCTGTTCCCGACCCCGACCCCGACCCCCACGCCGACCGTCGAGGTCGAGCCGGTCGTCGACACGTCGTACAGCGTCAACATCCTCAACGCCACGCCCGAAGAGGGCCTCGCGACGCAGCTGAAGGACACCCTCGTGGGCGCGGGCTGGCTCGCCGACAACGTCCTGGCCAGCGGCGCCGGGGCGAACGACTTCCCGATGACGACGGTCTACTACGCGACGGCGGCCGACGAGGCCGCGGCGAAGGGGCTCGCCCAGACGATCGGCGGCGCCGACATCGAGCTCTCCGAGGTCTACCAGCCGGTCGCCGACCCCGAGGCCAAGCTCCTCACGGTCGTCATCGGGCTCGACCGCACGGCCAATCCGCCGACCCCGTCGGCGACTCCCTGACCGTCGCCGGGGCCCGCGTGTTTCCGCGCGGTAAACAGTTCGATGCACCCGTGTCAATTGACGTCATCCGGGCGATATCGAGCGCTCCGGCGTGAATAGCATGGCGATGTTCCCCCGCAGCATCAGGAGATTCGCATGACCCAGGGCACCGTCAAGTGGTTCAACGCCGAGAAGGGCTTCGGCTTCATCACCGTCTCGGACGGACAGGACGTCTTCGTCC
>JBEVLS010000238.1:0-4159 GCA_040509015.1 Microbacterium sp. | reverse complement strand
TCGCGAAGCAGCGCTCGTGGCTGGACGCGTTCTGGAACCGCTCGGACGTGCGCATCGAAGGCCACGACGATCTGCAGCAGGCGACCCGCTGGTGCCTCTTCCAGCTCGCTCAGGCCGCGGCGCGAGCCGACGGTCAGGGTGTTCCCGCGAAGGGCATGACGGGGTCCGGATACAGCGGCCACTACTTCTGGGACACCGAGATCTACGTCCTGCCGTTCCTCGCGTACACGACCCCCCAGTGGGCCCGCAACGCGCTGCGCATGCGGTATCTGATGCTGCCGGCCGCACGCAAGCGCGCCTTCCAGCTCAACGAGGCGGGCGCCCTGTTCCCGTGGCGCACGATCAACGGCGAAGAGGCGTCGGCGTACTACGCCGCCGGCACCGCGCAGTACCACATCAACGCCGATGTGAGCTTCGCGCTGGCCAAGTACATCCGCGCCTCGGGCGACAACGACTTCCTCTACCGCGAGGGCGTCGACATCGCCGTCGAGACGGCGCGGCTGTGGTCGACGCTGGGGTTCTGGCGTCAGAGCGACGGCGAGATCGAGGTCGAGTCGTTCCACATCCACGGTGTGACCGGCCCCGACGAGTACACGACGGTGGTCAACGACAACCTGTTCACGAACGTCATGGCCCGGTTCAACCTGCGGTTCGCCGCCCGCACCGTGCGCGAGATGGCCGAGGACGTGCCCGAGGCGTACGCGCAGATGGTCGACCGCCTGGGTCTCGACCCGGCGGAGGCCGAGGCCTGGGAGCGCGCGGCCGAGGCGATGCACATCCCGTTCAGCCCGGCGCTCGGCATCCATCCGCAGGACCACGTCTTCCTCGAGCGCGAGATCTGGGACCTCGAGAACACGCCGCCCGAGAAGCGTCCCCTGCTGCTGCACTTCCACCCCCTGGTGATCTACCGCTACCAGGTGCTCAAGCAGGCCGACGTCGTGCTGGCGCTGTTCCTGCAGGGCAACCACTTCTCGGCCGAGGACAAGCTCGCCGACTTCGAGTACTACGACTCGCTCACGACCGGCGACTCGACCCTCTCCGCGGTCGTGCAGGCGATCCTGGCAGCCGAGGTCGGCTATCAGGAGCTCGCCCTCGACTACTTCCGGCAGTCGATCTTCGTCGACCTCGCGGACCTCCACCACAACGCGTCCGACGGCGTCCACGTCGCCTCGGCGGGCGGTGTGTGGACCGCACTCGTGTCGGGCTTCGGCGGCATGCGCGACCACTTCGGCGAACTGTCGTTCGACCCCCGCCTCCCCGTGGACTGGCCGTCTCTGGCGTTCGTGCTGCACTGGCACGGCACCCGGCTCGACGTCACGGTCACCCGCGAGTCGCTCACGGTGCGCGCTTCCGAGGGCGATCCCGTCGGCTTCAGCGTGCGCGGCACGGGCTTCGTCGTCGGATCGGGCGAAGAGGTGTCGGTGGCTCTCGACGGTCAGGGACCGGTCATCGCGGGGCGTCCGTCGCTGCGCCAGTTCGGCGAAGCGCGGCGCGAGGACGGCTCGATCCTGTCGGCCTCGGTGCCCACCGTCACCTCCGCGATCCCGATCATCGCTTTCGACGAGCAGACCGAGTTCGGAGTGGATGCCTGAGCCCCGTCCGATGTCGCGGGCACGGCCTAGGCTGTCAGGGTGACCACCGCCCTCTACCGCCGCTACCGACCCGAGTCGTTCGGCGAGATGATCGGGCAGGCGCAGGTCACCGATCCGCTGATGACGGCGCTGCGCGGCGATCGCGTCGGGCACGCGTACCTGTTCTCGGGTCCGCGCGGGTGCGGCAAGACGACGTCGGCGCGCATCCTCGCCCGCTGCCTCAACTGCGCGCAGGGTCCCACCGACACCCCGTGCGGCACGTGCGACAGCTGCGTCGAGCTCGGTCGCGGGGGCGGGGGCTCGCTCGACGTCGTCGAGATCGACGCGGCTTCCCACAACGGCGTCGACGACGCCCGCGACCTTCGCGAACGGGCGATCTTCGCGCCCGCGCGCGATCGGTTCAAGATCTTCATCCTCGACGAGGCGCACATGGTGACGCCGCAGGGATTCAATGCGCTGCTCAAGCTGGTCGAAGAGCCGCCCGATCACGTCAAGTTCATCTTCGCCACGACCGAGCCCGAGAAGGTCATCGGCACGATCCGCTCGCGGACGCACCACTACCCGTTCCGGCTCGTGCCGCCCGCGGCGATGCTCGAGTACGTGCAAGAGCTCTGCCGCACCGAGGGCGTCGAGGTCGAGGCCGGTGTGCTTCCGCTCGTCGTCCGCGCCGGCGGCGGGTCGCCCCGTGACACCCTGTCGCTCCTCGATCAGCTCATCGCCGGCTCCGATCCTTCGACGGGCGCAGAGGCCGAGACCGCAGGCAGCGTCATCGTCCGCTATGCGCGGGCCGTGTCGCTGCTGGGCTACACCCACGCCGAGCTGCTCGACGAGGTCGTCGACGCGTTCGCGGTGACGGATGCCGGTGGTGCGTTCGCCGCCGTCGATCGCGTCATCCAGACGGGCCAGGATCCGCGGCGCTTCGTCGACGATCTGCTCGAGCGCCTGCGCGACCTCATCGTGATCGCCGCCACCGGGGCGGGGGCGTCGGCGGTGCTGCGCGGGCTGTCCGAGGAGGACCTCGCGCGCATGGGTCGCCAGGCCGACGCGTTCGGCACCGCGCGGCTCTCGCGCATCGCCGACATCGTCATCTCGGCACTCGACGAGATGACCGGCGCGACGTCGCCACGACTGCAGCTCGAGCTCATGGTCGCCCGAGTTCTCGCCCAGACGGGGAATGCCGCGGCTCCGGCCGCCGCCGTACCCGTTGCCGCGGCTCCGGCGGCTGCCGTACCCGCCGCCGCCGCGCCGGCGGCTGCCGCCCCGGCGCCCGTCGCCGAGCGCACGCCCGCCGTCTCGCCGGTCGCCGCGCCTACGCCCGTCGCCGAGCGTGCCCCCGCATCCTCGGCTGCCGCCGAAGCCGCGCCGACAGCGGTCGAGGCTCCGGCGCCCGAGCCCGACCCCGCCGCTCCGGCGGCGCCGGTGCCCACCGGCCCGGTGACGCTGCAGCGGATGCGCGACGCGTGGACCGAGGTGCTCGGCAAGCTCGAAGACATCAGCCGCACGTCATGGCTCGTCGTGAGCAGCGCGCGCGTGGCCGACCTCGACGGCGACGTGCTGACCCTGTCGTTCCGCAGCGCGGCAGACGTCGCGAAGTTCAAGCAGCGGCAGGCGGGCGCGGGGCCGAGCGAAGACCTGCGCAAGGCGATCCAGAGCGTGCTCGGTCTGACCGTGAAGTACCTCGCGCGGCAGGACCCCTCGCCGGATGCGCCGCCTCCGGCCGATGAAGAGCCCCCGCCGCCGGACGACGCTCCTCCGCCGTCCTCGCCGCCCGCCCCGTCCGCTCCGCGCGCGGCGCAGGCCCCGCCGGCTCCGCGTGCGACGCAGGCCCCGCCGCAGAGCAGGCCGGCTCCTGCGTCGGCCAGCCAGTCCGCCGCGCCCGTGACGGAGTGGGCTGTCGCACCGATCCCCGTCTCGACGGATCTGCCCGCCGGAGCCGGTGAGCCGGTCGCCCTCGCCGTCGACGACGAGCCCGAAGACGCGGCATCCGCCCTGGCGCCCTCGCGCGTGATGACGATCGCCCGCGACGGAGACGTGCTTCCCCGTTCGACGGTCGAGCCGTCGATCGAGCCCGACGACGACGAGCGCGACGCCGAAGAGATCGACGACCTGTCGGGCGCCGCGGTGCCGCCCGTCGTCGCACCGCGCATCCAGACGTCGCTGCGCACCGGCGGCGTCCAGCGCGTCGGCGAGGCCGTCGTCCGCCAGGTGCTCCAGGCGACTTTCGTGCGCGAAGAGCCCTATTCGCCTCCGACCAGGTTCAGCTAGCCCATGTACGACGGCATCGTCCAAGACCTCATCGACGAATTCGGCCGGCTTCCCGGCATCGGGCCCAAGTCGGCGCAGCGCATCACGTTCCACATCCTGCAGACCCCGAACTTCGACGTGACCCATCTCGCCGAGCTCCTCCGAGACGTCCGCGAGCGCGTGCGCTTCTGCGAAGTGTGCGGCAACGTGTCCGAGCAGGACCGCTGCAGCATCTGCCGCGACCCGCGACGCAACGAGACGCTCATCTGCGTCGTCGAGGACGCGAAGGACGTCTCGGCGATCGAGCGCACGCGCGAGTTCCG
>JBEVLS010000237.1:0-22197 GCA_040509015.1 Microbacterium sp. | reverse complement strand
CGTTCGCGCCGTCGCGCGCCGCGCGCAGGGCGATCGCGAGGCCGATGCCGCGGCTGCCGCCGGACATGAGGATGGTCTTGCCGGCGAGGTTCGTTTCGGTCATCTCTTGGTCTCCTGCGTCGAGTTCATGCGGAGTCGCCGAGGTCGCACGTCTTCGGCGACAACGACGTGGTCGCTCGGCGAGATGCTGCGGTCTCGGCGGTCATTGCGGGGAGGGCGGGCGGGTCAGTCGCGCGGGGCGGACTGCTTGCGGGATGCCGCCGCGAACGCGGCGACGCGGAGCCGGGACTCCTCGGTGTCGAAGCGGGCCCCGATCGAGCGGGCCTCGTCGTCGAGGTTCTCGGCGAACGCCCGATGAGCCCCGGTGCGGACGAGGCGCTTGGCCTGGCCGAATGCGGCGGTGGCGCCGGCGAGCCAGAACTGCGCGATCTCGGCGGCACGGGCGCCCGGATCGGCGACGACCTCGGTCACGAGCCCCCAGTCGAGGGCGGTCGCGGCGTCGATCGTGGTGTCCTGCAGCAGCAGCTGCAGCGCGCGGCGCTGACCGACCGCGGCAGGGAGCAGCGTCGAGACCCCGAGATCGGGGGTCAGGCCGATGTTGGCGTACTTCGAGACGAACTTCGCCGTCTCGGACGCGACGATGTAGTCCGCGGTGAGCATGAGCCCGAGTCCGCCGCCGGCCACCGCGCCCTGCACGGCCGCCACGATCGGCTTGTCGGACTCGACGAACGTGCGGATGCCGTCGTGGATGACGTGCGCGGCATCCGTCACCTGCGCCCCCGCCGCACCGGACGTGCCCATCGTGACGACGTCGCCGCCCGCGCAGAAGGCGGGCCCGGCCGCGTCGATCAGCACGGCGCCGACCGCCGCATCGCTCGTGACGGCGTGCGCGATGTCGCGCCAGCGGGCGCCCATCTCGAAGTCCATCGCATTGAGGTACGCGGGGCGGTTGAACGTGACGCGGGCGAGGCCCCCGTCGATGTCGAGCAGGATCGATTCGGTCATTTCGGTGCCATTCTGATCGCGCCGTCGAGGCGGATCGTCTCTCCGTTGAGGTAGCCGTTGTCGACGATCGCCATCACGAGGCGAGCGTATTCGTCGGGTCGCCCGAGGCGGGCGGGGTAGGGCACCTGCTGTCCGAGCGAGTCCTGCGCGGCCTGCGGAAGCCCCATGAGCATCGGCGTCTCCATGATGCCGGGCGCGATCGTGAGGACGCGGATGCCGTAGCGCGCGAGCTCGCGGGCGATCGGCAGGGTCATGGCGTGCACGCCGCCCTTGCTGGCGGCGTAGGCGGGCTGACCGATCTGACCGTCGAACGCCGCGACGGAGGCGGTGTTGACGATGACGCCGCGGTCGCCGTCGTCGGTCGGGTCGGTCTTCGCGATCGCCGCCGACGCCTGGGCGATGACGTTGTAGGTGCCGATGAGGTTGACCGCGATGACCTTCTCGAATCCGGCGAGCGGCGACGGATCGCCCTCGCGGTCGAGCACCTTCGCGGGCGGCGCGATGCCGGCGCAGTTCACGACGACCCGCAGGGGTCCGGCGGCGGACGCCGTCTGGACGGCGGCGGCGACCTGCGCCGGGTCGGTGACGTCGGCGGGGGCGAACGAGCCGGCGATCTCGGCGGCGATGTCGGCGCCGGCGGAGGTGGGCAGGTCGACGATCGTGACGGCGGCGCCGCCGGCGGCGAGACGTCGTGCGGTCGCGAGACCGAGACCGCTCGCGCCGCCCGTGACGAGAGCGGAAGCGCCCGTGAGGATCATGGATTCTCCTTCGAATTCCGGATGCCGTGCACCGCCGTCCCAGCATACGCGGGACTCCGTCTCACGCGAATCGCGGAACGCGGCATCCGCCCCAGGCTAACGTCAGCGCTGCGCGGATCGCAGGATCGCCGAGATCCGCGCGATCACGGCGTCGGGCTGGGCGAGCAGGGCGCGCGACCCCGGCGTCGCGGCGAAGTGCTCGACGAGTCGACCCGTCGCGAGGGCGTCCTGGCGACGGTAGCCCGAGATGTGATGGCGGTCGATCTCCCACAGCTCCTCGTCGGCGCCTGCCAGCACGACGTGGGCGAAGTACGGCTCCGGCTCGCGCACCTCGCCTCCTCCGCCGAGCATCCCTTCGACGGTCGGCACGACCCAGTCGCCGACCACCGGGTTCGGCCACCACGTCTTCGGCGGATCGACGGTCAGCCGCACGACGTCCGTCCACGGCGCGAAGACGCGCCGGGTCTCGGCTCGATGCCAGGCCACCCCGGCGGGTGTGAGACGCAGATGCCGCATGTCGACGTCGCCGATCGCGAGAGCGGGTGTCGCACCGGCGAGCGCCGTGAGCGGTCCGTGGCGAGACGTCATCCGTCCATCCCACCACGGGACGGTGCGGGCAGGATGGCACGGTGACCATTCCCCGCGATCCGATCGACGTGCCGGCGGCCGTCCGACGGCTCGCCGGCGGGTCGGGTCTGACTCCCGTCTGGCTCAACGATGCCGGCGGAGTGACCTTCCGCACGACCGACGGACGGTTCATCAAGCACGGCCCGCGCAACGCCGAATCCTCCCTCGCCGGAGAGGCCGCGCGCCTGGCGTGGGCGTCGCCGTACACGCGGGTGCCCCGTGTGCTCGAGGTCGGCGGCGACGACGAGCACGAGTGGATGGTCACGGCCGCGCTGCCGGGACTCTCGGCGGTCGATCCGAGGTGGATCTCCGAACCCGCGGTCGCGGTGCGCGCGGTCGGCGAGGGGCTGCGAGCGCTGCACGATGCGCTGCCGGTCGAGTCGTGCCCGTTCGACTGGGGCGTCTCGGCACGCATCGCGAACGCGCAGGGCCGCGGCATCCGGGTCCCCGTCGCTCTCCACGATCCGCCCGCGCCCGACGCACTGGTCGTGTGCCACGGCGACGCGTGCTGCCCCAACACGCTGGTCGGCGACGACGGGCGGTGGTCGGGCCATGTCGACCTCGGCGCGCTCGGGCAGGGCGACCGCTGGGCCGACATCGCCGTGGCGTCGATGTCGACGGAGTGGAACTATGGGCCGGGATGGGAGGACGCGCTCATCGAGGCGTACGGCGTCACCCCCGATCGTGAACGCCTCGCCTACTACCGGGAGCTGTGGAACGCGACATGACGGAGACCGCGGGGCACCCGCTGATGTTCGATCCCGCCGATCAGGCGCTGGCCGAGGTGCGGGCCATCGCGCTCGCCCTGCCGGAGGCCGCCGAGAAGGTGAGCCACGGGCGCCCGGCGTTCTACACGACCAAGGTGTTCTGCTACTTCGGCGGATCGCAGAAGATCGACGGCGAGTGGATGCAGCACGAGCACGCCGTGATGATCAGACCCGATCCCGACGACGAGCGGGCGCTCCGCGCCGACGATCGTTTCTGGGTGCCCGGATATCTCGGCGTGGCCGGGTGGCTCGGCATCGACCTCGACCGGACCGACCTCGCGGAGGTCGCCGAGCTCATCGACGCGTCGTACCGCGTCACCGCGACCGCACGCCTGGTGCGCACCCTCGACGAGCGGTAGACGGCTCGGTCACGCGGGGCCGAGGATGAAGTTCCAGGTGCCGGCCACGACGGCCGCCCCCACCGCGATCAGCGCGATCGCGAGACCCAGCGCCATCAGCAGCCACTCCGCCGCGCCGAAGCGTGACGGGCGCGCCCACGTGCGCGCGACGGGCGCGCCGAAGCCCCGCGCCTCCATCGCCGTCGCGAGCTTGGCGCCGCGGCGGATCGACAGCACGAGCAGGGCGAACGCCATGCCCAGGAATCTGCGGATCCGGCCGCGGTCCGCGACACCGCGGGCCCGCCGCGCGAGCTCGAGCGCACGCCAGTCGTCGAGGAACAGCCCCACCATGCGCAGCCCGGCGAGCGCTCCGAGCACGAAGCGCGCCGGCAGGCGCACGACCTGGGCGAGTCCGTCGGCGAGATCGGTGGGATCGACGGTGATGAACAGCACGACCGAGGGAAGGGCGATCGCCAGCACCCTCAGCAGCGTCGCGAGCGCGAGCGCGAGCGAGCCGTCGCTGATCCGCACGACGAACCAGTCGACGTAGATCTGCCCGGACGTCTCGCCGTACAGCGCGATCGTCACGGCGGTGAGCGGCGCGGCGAGCCACACCGGCCAGGTGCGCACCCAGAACTCGCGCCAGCGCAGCCCGGCGAACGGCAGCAGCAGGCAGACGAGCACGAGAGCCACGGCAGCCGACACCCAGTCCAGCGTCAGGACGAGCGGGATCGTGATGAGCGCGCTCGCGCCGAGCTTGGCGACCGGGTTGATGCCCGCCACGACGCCCGTGCGGGCGCGGGAATCGAGGAGCGTCATGCGGATGCCGCCGCTCGCGGCATCCGGAACTCTTCGGCGTGCAGCGCCCTCACGACCTCGAGGTCGTGCGTGATCGCGACGATCGCCGACCCCTCGTCGCGCAGACGCGCCAGCAGGGCGACGAGCTCGGCCCACGTGCGCGAGTCCTGCCCGAACGTCGGCTCGTCGAGCACGAGCACGCGCGGCGCGGTCGCGAGCGCCGCGGCGACGGTCAGCCGCCGCTTCTCGCCCCCGGAGAGGGTGTACGGATTGGCCCGGGCGAGCGGGGTCAGCCGCAGCCGCTCGAGCAGCTCGTCGACGCGGCGACCGGTCTCGTCGTCGGGCAGACCGAGCGCGCGAGGTCCGACTTCGAGCTCGTCGCGCACCGTGCGGGCGAGCAGCTGATGCTCGGGATCCTGGAACACCGTGCCGATGCGGGTGAGAAGCTGCCGCGACGCCCAGCGGATCGGCGCCGGTCCCGCTCCGCCGGCGAGCGCGTCGCGCGCCTCGAGCGAGCCCGCGGCCGGGGTGAGGAGTCCGGCGACGGTGAGCCCGAGCGTGGACTTGCCGGCGCCGTTGGGCCCCGTGATCGCGAGGGCGGATCCTGCCCGCACGTCGAGATCGACGCCGGTCGCCACGGGGATCCCCCTCACCCGCGCGACGGCGAGCTCGCGGGCGGAGAGGAGCGTCTCGCCGGCAGGCGTCGACGGAGCGGGCGGATGCCGAGGCGGGATGCCCGGCACCCAGACCCCGCCCGCGGCGAGCTCGGCACCGAGCCCCCGCAGCACGGACTCGGGTGCGCCGTCGGCGATCACACCCCCGTCACCGAGGACGATGACCCGCGTCACGAGCGGCAGCCACACGTCGACGCGGTGCTCGACGACGACGAACGTCGTCTCGAACGCATCGAGCATCGCCGCGACCGCGGCGCGCACCTCGGCGACGCCCTGCGGATCGAGGTTCGCCGTCGGCTCGTCGAGCAGCACGAGCCCCGGACGCATCGCGAGCGCCCCGGCGAGCGCGAGACGCTGCTTCTGCCCGCCCGACAGCGCCTTGGTCGGCCTGTCGAGGGGCACGTCGAGCCCCACGGCCTCGAGGGCGGCTCCCACGCGCGGCCAGATCTCGTCGCGCGGGACGCCCAGGTTCTCGCATCCGAACGCCACGTCGTCGCCCACCCGCGCGAGGATGACCTGCGAGTCGGGGTCCTGCAGCACCAGCCCCGCGCGCCCGCGCGCCGCGCTCGCCGGCTCGTCGTCGATGAGGAGCGAGCCGACCGACTCGCCCTCCTCGTCTCCGCCGAGGACGCCCGCGAGACCGTGCAGGAGCGTCGACTTGCCCGAGCCCGAGGCGCCGAGCAGCAGCACCCGCTCGCCCGGCGCGATGTCGAACGTCACGTCGCGCACCGCCCAGGCGTTCCGCGACGCGTGCCGCCAGCCCCACCCCCGTGCGTGCACGGTGGCGGGGGCCGGGACGGGATGGACCACGCTAGACCCGCGCGCGGGCCTGCCGACCGGACGCGAAGCGATCCAGCGCCCCGGTCGCGGCGAGCCCCCGCGCGAGCACCCACGACAGCGCGCCGGCGATGACGGCGCCGGACAGGATCGTGCTGGCGAGGTAGACCACCGTGAAGGTGGGTCCTGCGCCGGCGAACCACAGCACGAGGTTGTTGATGCCGCCCGCGAGGGCCGCCCCGGCTCCTGCGAGGATCGCCACGGGCAGCGACCAGCGACGGTAGAGGAAGAGCAGGAAGATCAGCTCGGCGCCCAGGCCCTGGACGAGTCCGGCTTCGATCGTGAGGAATCCGCCCCACGTGTTGCCGACGAGCGCCGAGACGACGGCGGCGAGGGTCTCGGTGTAGATGGCCGCGCCGGGCTTGCGGATGATGAGCGCTCCCAGCACGCCGGCGAAGAGCCACGGGCCGTCGAGCAGCCCCTGGATGCCGGGAGCCAGCGGCTCGAGCAGGGTCTTGGGGCCGAGGTAGCCGATGTTCCAGAGCAGGAAGATCAGCCCCGACGCGACGCCGATGACGCTGGCGACGACGATGTCGACGATCCTCCAGCGGAATCGGCCGACGGTGGTCTTCCGGGGCGAAACGGACGTGGACGTGTGCATCGAATGCTCCTCCCTGCGCCGGCATGATCCGGATCAGGTTCGACGGTCGAAGCGTGGATCGCTTCCTCTCAGCCCGGCTCACCGGACTCCCGTGGTTGTGGCGTTGAGTATAGCGCCGCGGTTCGCGTTGTACCGTAGGCGAGTGGCCCCCGACGACTCACCCCCGCTGTCGCGCCGTGCGCTGCGTGAGACCGGTGCCCTCGACACCCTCGAGGCGAAGGATCGCGAGCCCGCCGAGAACAGCGGCGCCGGCACGGCTGCGGTCTCCGACGACGTGATCGAGGCGGATGCCGCGCCCGCCGCCGCAGCGGACTCCCCGGCTCCCGTCACCACGACGCTCGAGGCCGACGGCGTCCCGCCGACCGATGCCGTCACGACCGAGGTCGCCCCCGCCGGTCCCGGCGCCGACGCCACGTCGACCGCCACGGCGGCGGTTCCCGCCCGGGCCGCGCTGACCTGGGTCGACGCGTCCGCCGTCGCACAGCCGCTCCCCGCCCCCGACGCCACGGCCGACGGGCCGGATCTGCTCGGACGCCCTCCCCGCCGGTCGCCCTTCCGCCCGAGCGTGACCGTGCCGACCGCCCTCGTGCTCCTGTTCGCCGGCGCCTATGCGGCGACCACTCTGATGTGGCCGCTCCACGAAGTGGCTCCGACGGTCGAGACGATCGGCGTCCAGCCCGCCGCGGCCGCTGCGGCCGCACCCCCGTGGCCGGGTGTCGGCAGCGCCGCGATCTCGGTCACCGGCATCCCCGGCGATCTCTCGTCCTCGCTCGATGCGCGGTCGATCGCGAGCATCACGAAGGTCGTGACGGCGCTCGTCGTGCTCGAGGAGATGCCGCTGGATCCGGGCGAGCAGGGTCCCGAGTTCCGCTTCTCGTCACGCGACCGCGCGCAGTACTGGGGCTATCTCGAGAACGGCGAGTCGGCGGTGGACGTCCCTGTCGGGGGCGCCCTCTCGCAGTACCAGATGCTCGAGGCGATGCTCATCGGGTCGGGCAACAACTACGCCGACCGTCTCGCGAGCAACCTGTGGCCGACGGACGCCGTCTTCGCCGCCGCCGCCAACGAGTGGCTGCGGACGCACGGCGTGGCGGACGTGACGGTCGTCGAGCCGACCGGCCTCGACGACGGCAACGTGGCGACTCCGGCCGCCCTGCTCGTCCTCGCGCAGAAGGCGCTCGCGAACCCCGTCATCGCCGAGATCGTCGCCAAGCCCTCGGTCGACCTCCCCGGCGTCGGCACCGTCACGAACACGAACGGGCTGCTCGCCGACCCCGGCGTGCTCGGGGTCAAGACCGGCACGCTCGACAGCTGGAACCTGCTCTCGGCGAAGAACATCACCGTCGGCGAGACCGTCATCCGCACGTACGCGTCGGTGCTCGGCCAGCCCGACAACGACACGCGACTCGCCGCCTCCCGTGCCCTGTACGCGCAGCTCGAGGCGGAGCTCCAGCCCCAGGTGTCGGTCGAGGCCGGCACCACGGTCGGCCGTGTCACGACGGCATGGGGCGAAGACGTCGAGATCGTGACAGCGACGGATGCCGCGCTCATCCTGTGGAACGGCGGCGCGCCCGAGGCATCGTCGGAGTTCTCGCTCGACGACTCTCGCGACGAGGGCGACACCGTCGGCTCGCTGAGCCTTGTCGCGCCGCTCGGCCGCACCACGGTCGACGCGCGCCTCGCGGCCGACATCGAAGAGCCGACCGCCTGGTGGCGCCTGACCCACCCGCTCGAGCTCTTCGGCCTCGCGGACTGACCCCGCTCGTCAGGCGAAGCGCACGGTCTGCTGCAGGCGCGTGCGCACGTCGAACACCTCGTTGCCGCCGATCTCGCGGGCGCCCGAGACGCCGCGGCGCAGCACCGCCGACAGGGCGCTGCGCGAGACGACCACGACCGGCACGCCGCGCACGCGGCCGATCTCGTCGATGGGCTGAGCCAGGTCGTCGTCGGGGAGCACGACGATCGCCCCGCCGAACCGCACGCCCGCGGCGCGGGCGACCAGCCGCATCCGCGCGATGAGCCCCGCGATCGGCGCGTCGACCACACCATCGCCGATGAGCTCGCCCCGGCGCACGCGCACGGCCGAGCCGAAGTCCTCCGAGAGGATGCCGTACAGACCGCTCGGTCCCAGCACGATGTGGTCGATCTTCGCGTCGGGGTCGGCCCCTCGTCCGCTCGCGGCCACGTCGTGCCACACGGTGTACCCCATGCCCAGGTCGGCGACGATGCGGGCCGTGGCCTCTTCGGCGAGGGCATCGGCGAGCAGACGCCGGATGTGTCGGGGCGCGGACCGCACGAGGGCCGGGTCGTACGGATCGGCGAGGTCGACGCCCCGCCCCACCCATTCGCGCATGAGCGTGAGGTAGCGCTCCCGCCTCCACCCGCCGGGCTGTCCGTGCGACCGCGCACGGGGGCGGGTGTCGGCCGACGCCCGCGGGGGCCGCCACGTGGGCGCCTCGGGCGAGAACGACGGGGCGTCGTTCGCACCGAAACCGTGCCCGCGATCGTAGGCGGCGCGGGCGGACGGCTCGCCGACGAGCTCCCACGCCCGCTGCACCTGCACGAACACCGCGGCGTCGCCGCCGGTGTCGGGGTGGGTCTGGCGAAGTCGCAGGCGATAGGCGCGGCGCAGCGTCTCGTCGTCGGCGGTCGGGTCGACCGCGAGCACGTCGTAGGCGGAGGCCGAGAGGGGACTGTCGAACACGGAGACCTTTCAGGGCCGTTCGTTGCGGCGCGCGTACGCGGCGGCGCTGCGACTGGAGAACGCGAGCAGGATGAGGATGTCGAGGCTCAGCGACACGAAGGTGCTGTCGAGGGTGATCTCCTGGCCCTGCGCCCACCACGAGACGAAGGTCGTGGCGATCGAGATCGTCGACACGATCATGAGCAGGATGCGCGCCCCGTTGAGCCCGCGGAAGGCGAACAGGGCGAACAGTGCGTCGAGGACGACGAAGACCGAGGCGATCGCGATCAGGAACCCCTTCGCGACGTCGGCGGCCGCGGACGTCGGCTCGAACCCGTCGATCGACGCCTCGAGCTCGACCACGATCCCGCTCCACCCGAACGCGATGCCGAGGATCGCGAAGACGCCGGCGAGCACCCTCAGCAGCACGAGGCCCACGCCCGCGTAGATCGTGACGGGTCGCGCCATGCCCGGGTCGTACCCGGTCGGCTTCAGCAGTCGGGCGGCCGGTTCGTAGGCGGGCCGCTTCGCGGGGGTCCCGCTCATGGCGTCACCGCCTCGACGGCGCGGACGTCCACGATGGGCAGGTCGCCGTCGGTGCGGATGCTGTCGCCTCCGCCGTTGCGCGCGTGGTAGCCGGTCGAGAAGTCGGCGATCACGTCCACGGACACGCGAGGATCCGCGGCGGTGACGGTCGCGACGATGTGGTCGCGTTCGACGTCGGTGTCGGCGTCGATGCGGTGGGTGACCTGCAGGGTGAACAGCGACAGCCCGACGCTCGTGTCGAACGTGCCCGCCGCGACCCAGTCCACCTGCCGTCCGCCCGGCAGCAGCCACCCCTCGGGGCAGCGCCAGAAGCGCACGTGATGACGCTGGGCCGGATTGCCGTCGACCTCCTGCTGGTAGGCGAAGTCCTGCTGCCGTCCGAAGAGGAACAGCGGGCTGACCGGCGCCTGGTGGTAGCTGCGGCGCGAGAGCGTCGACGTCACGATCCGCCAGGACGACGCCACGGTGACCGGATCGGCCTTCGTCCACCCGGCCTCGCGCATCGCGTACTCGATCCGGTCGCCGTCCCCGAGGAACGCGAGGTTGACCGGGTCGCCGAGGAGCCCGTCGCTCGTGCGGGCGCGGCCGATGAAGTAGTCGGGGACGTAGACGGTCGTGAGGATCCGGTGCAGGCGCGGCAGCACCAGGTAGGCGAGCAGCACCCAGAACAGCACACCGAGCAGGATCCCCCACCAGCCCGCATGGAACGTCTCGGTGAAGCTGAGGTACGCCAGCCACACGGCGGCGACGCCGGCGAAGACGAAGAAGAACCAGTCGACGGCGACGCCGATCGAGTACGCGCGACGGCGTCGAGGCGGCTGCGCCGGCGAGCTCATGACCAGAGCGGCGTGCCGGGCTCGAACGCGAGAGCCCGGTCGGCGAGGTCGGGGGCGAGATCGGCGAGGCTGGACGGCTGCCACCGCGGAGAACGGTCCTTGTCGATCAGCTGGGCGCGGATGCCCTCGACGAGGTCGGGCTGCGTCTGGGCGAACCACATCACCAGGCCGTACTCCTGGGCGAGGGCGTCGCGAAGACTCCCGAGGCCGCGGGAGCGCCGGACCGACGCGAGGGTCACCGCGAGCCCGGTCGGTGACAGCCCTTCGAGCAGGTCCGCCGTCGAGGCGGCCTCGGGCTCGGGTCGGGCGCGAAGCCGCTCGACGATCTCGCCGACGGTGTCGGCGGCGAACGCGTCGTCGATCCACGGACGGGCCTGTTCGAGACGGGATGCCGGGGGCGTCTCGTCGAACAGCAGCACGAGCTCCGCCGGGCCGGACGGATCGGCGCGGGTCTCGAGCGCGTCGCGCAGGCCGTCGAGATGGTCGACGGGCACGACGTGGTCGGCGAAACCCGCGTAGACGGCGTCCGAGGCGTCCATCGACGCGCCCGTCAGTCCGAGGTACTCGCCGATGCGACCCGGCGCGTGCGCGAGCAGCCACGTGCCGCCGACGTCGGGCGTGAACCCGATCCGCGTCTCGGGCATCGCGAGCGTCGAGCGCTCGGTCACGATGCGGATCGCGGCGTGACCGGCCAAGCCGATGCCCCCGCCCATCGTGATGCCGTCGGCGAAGACGACCACGGGCTTCGGGTACTCGGCGATGCGTGCGTTCAGCGCGTACTCGGCGCGAAAGAACGCGGCGGCCTGCTCCGCCCTCCCCGACGAGACCTGCTCCGCGAGGCCGCGCACGTCGCCTCCCGCGCAGAGCCCGCGGTCGCCGGCGCCGTCGAGGAGCACGACGTCGACGTCGTGCTCGTGCTCCCACGCATCCAGCGCGTCCGAGAGGTCGTGGACCATGCCGACGTCGAGGGCGTTGATGGCCTTCGGACGGTTGAGCGTGAGCCGGCCGACGACGCCCTCGGTGCGGACGAGGACGTGGGGCTCGGTCGCATCGGTCACGCCCGCAAGGCTACCGCGCGGGCCCACGAGGCGGCCTCCGACGGCGCACCGGGGCTCGATATCCCGCATCCCGCGCAGGATTTCGGCAAAGATGAAGGAAACGGCTCGCGAACACGAAGGACTCGGCATGCCCGAAGGACACCTGCTCGAATTCGCCGGAGTGACCAAGAGGTTCGGCGGCATCACGGCGGTCTCGGGCCTGACGGCGCGCGTCGAACCGGGTCGCGTGACCGGATTCCTGGGGCCGAACGGCGCCGGCAAAACCACGTCGCTGCGCATCCTCCTCGGTCTGGTGCGGGCGACCGACGGCGCCGCCACGATCGGCGGCAAGCCGTACGCGAAGCTCGCGCACCCCCTCCAGACGGTCGGCGCCGTGCTCGAGGCCTCGAGCTTCCACCCCGGCCGGACGGCCGCCGATCACCTCCGCGTCTACGCGGCCGCCGCGGCGATCCCCCGCACACGCGTCGACGCCGCCCTGGGCCTCGTCGGGCTCGCGGACGCCGCGGGGCGCAAGGTCGGCGGATTCTCGCTCGGCATGCGCCAGCGCCTCGGACTCGCCTACGCCCTGCTCGGTGATCCGGGCGTGCTCGTCCTCGACGAGCCGGCGAACGGTCTCGACCCCGAGGGCATCCGGTGGCTCCGGGGCTTCCTGCGGCAGCTCGCGGCAGAGGGACGCACCGTGCTGGTCTCGTCGCACATGCTGGCCGAAGTGCAGCAGACGGTCGACGCGATCGTCGTGATCTCGCAGGGACGCATGGTGTACCAGGGCGCGCTCGAAGACCTCGCCGACCCCGACGAGTACGCCACGACGGTGGACGCACCCGACCGGGCCGCGCTGACGGCGGCACTCTCCGCGGCGAAGGTCCCGTTCGACGTGCTGCGGTCCGGAGCGACGATCCGAGGCTTCGAGCCCGCCGAGATCGGACGCATCGCGGCCGAGGCCGGGGTCGCCCTGTCGTCGCTCCAGCGCAAGGGTCCGGCGCTCGAAGAGGTGTTCCTCGAGCTCGTGAGCGGCCAGCGCATCCACGTCAGTGCGACCGACGCGCCCGCCGCGGACACCGCCGTCGCGGCGCCGTCCGTCGATGAGACCGCACCCGCGCCTGCGACGGAGGACGCGACGCCCGCGGAGCCCGAGCGCGACGCCGAGCAGGCCGAGGCGTCGGTCGCGGCCGAGCTGGAGTCGGAGACGGGCGGAGCCCCGGGAGCCGCGATCGCGACGGGAGCCGCGGTGGCCGCGGCATCCGTCGCCGAAGAACGCCCGGCAGAGCGCGTCGCCGAACCCCCCACGACGACGGCGGCGTTCGCGGTCGCGAGCACGGGCGTCATCGACATCGTGCCGCAGGACGCCCTGCCCGAGGACGCCGACCCCGACGTCGAGGCCCTCGGAGCCGTCGACGAGGAGCTCTCCGAGCCCGCAGGACCCGAGCGTCCCTTCGACGTCTACGACAAGACGGACTCCGACCTCGAGGCGGACGCCTTCTTCTCGGGGTTCGACGACGGCACGGGGGCGCCCGCCCGAGATGCCGACGCACACGAGGAAGGTGAGCAGCGATGAGCCTCGTCACGGCTACCCGCTCCGAGAGCCTGAAGCTGTTCACGACCTCGATGTGGTGGCTGCTGGCCGTCATCCTCGTCGCGTACGTCGCCTTCACGTCGGCCGCCCTCGGCTTCGCGCTCGGGGGTGCGGCGACCGGCGCGCTCGGCCCGACGAACGGTCCCGAGCTGCCTGCCGATGGCCTGGCCGGACTGCTCTACAGCACCGCGACGGCCGTCGGCTACGTGTTCCCGCTGCTCATCGGCACGCTCATCGTGACGGCGGAGTTCCGACACAAGACGCTCACGCCGACGTTCCTCGCCGTCCCGCGCCGCGGCGTCGTGCTGTGGTCGAAGCTCGCGGTCGGCGTGCTCGTCGGCGTCCTGTACGGCGTGCTCGGCATCGCCGCCGCCGTCGGTCCGGGCGCGGGGTTCCTCGCCGGATTCGGACTCGACACGGAGCTCACCTCGTCCGACACGTGGGCGATGATGGGCCGGATGCTGCTCGCCTACGTGCTGTGGGTGTTCATCGGGATCGGGGTCGGCGCCCTCGTGCGCAACCAGGTCGGTGCGATCGTGGGCGTGCTGGTCTTCACGCAGTTCATCGAGCCGATCGTGCGCACAGCCGCCGGATTCGTCGACGGTCTGACCGGCGTCACCCAGTTCCTCCCGGGCGCCGCCAGCGACACGCTCGTCGGGGCGAGCATCCTCTCGGTCGCGATGCCCGCCGGAACGGATCCGCTCGACTGGTGGGTCGGCGGAGTGATCCTCGCCGGGTACGCGGCGGTCTTCCTGGGCCTCGGCTACCTCACCGCGTGGCGGCGCGACGTCAGCTGACGGCGCTCAGGTCGCGGGAGCGGGCCGCGGGCGCGTGCGGGTGGATCGGGCCTTCTCGGGAGTGGTGACCGTCGCCGTCTCGGCCGCGATGTCGACGACGTCGGCCGGCTCGCTCGAGACGTCGTCGAGGCGCAGGGCGCGCACGAGCTCGAGGCCGTGACTGGTGGAGAGGATCACGCGATCGAAGCCGGGGTGACCGACGAGGTCGATCACGACGGCGGGTCGACCGCGCCGGATGATCGCGAAGTCGGTCGCGCCGTTGGACCGCCACGTTCCCATCGCGATGACGCCGGGCACGTGCGTCCCCGGGCTGCGCACGCCGCGGAGCCACGTCCAGGCATCGTCGACGAGCTGCACCTTCGAGATGGTGGAGCGCTCGATGATCACATTCCCCTTGTGGAATGACAGCACTCTCTCGGCTCCTGACAACACGACTTCGAGCCGAGTCGAATCGAGCAGCAGAGTGACCATGGTCCCAGTCTGCCAGCGCCTCCGCGGCGCGCGAACCGGGTTTGCTCACAGTGACGCAACGATCCGCGACCCGAAGGGTCGGCAGGCGGTGCGAGACTTGTGCGGTGACCCTGCTCGATGAGGCCGCGACCCGACCCGCCGACATGACGGCCGCTCTCGCGCGGGCCGCGGCGGGCGAGCGCATCGGCGTGTCCGACGCCGAGACCCTCCTCGCCGCGACGGGCGCGGATCTCGAGCGCCTGCTCTCGATCGCCGGCGCGATGCGCGATGCCGGGGGCGCGGCAGCCGGTCGGCACAAGGTGCTGACCTACTCGCGCAAGGTGTTCATCCCCCTCACCACGCTGTGCCGGGACCGCTGCCACTACTGCATCTTCGTCGACACCCCGGGTCAGCTGCTCAAGAAGAGCAAGCCCGTCTACATGACGCCCGAGCAGGTGCTGGCGGTCGCCCGCCAGGGCGCGGCGGCCGGATGCAAAGAGGCGCTCCTGACGCTCGGCGACCGCCCCGAGGACCGCTGGCCCGAGGCGCGGGCGTGGCTCGACGAGCACGGCTACTCGTCGACCCTCGACTACGTCGGCGCGATGGCGCGCCTGATCACGGCCGAGACCGGACTGCTCGCGCACCTCAACCCCGGTGTCATGTCGTACGACGAGCTCGTGGCCCTGCGCCCGACCGCGCCGTCGATGGGCATGATGCTCGAGACCACGTCCCGGCGTCTGTACGAGGAGCCCGGGCAGGTCCATTACGGCTCGCCCGACAAAGACCCCGCCCTGCGCCTGGCGGTGGTCGACGACGCCGGCCGCGCAGGCGTGCCGTTCACGACGGGGATCCTCGTCGGGATCGGCGAGACGCTCCACGACCGCGCCGAGTCGCTCGTCGTGCTCCGCGACGCCCACGAGCGCCACGGACACGTGCAAGAGGTCATCGTCCAGAACTTCCGCGCCAAGCCCCGCACGGCGATGCAGGGGGCTCCGGATGCCGCGCTCCTCGAGTACGTCGCGGCGGTGGCCGTCGCGCGTGTGGTCCTCGGGCCCGCCATGCGCATCCAGGTGCCCCCGAACCTCTCGGACACCGCCGAGTTCGAGCTGCTCGTCCGCGCGGGCGCCGACGACTGGGGCGGGGTCTCGCCGCTGACGGCCGACCACGTGAACCCCGAGCGCCCATGGCCGCACATCGACGAGCTCGCCGAGCGCACGGCCGAGCTGGGGTTCTCGCTCGTCGAGCGACTGACGGCGCACCCGCAGTACCTGCTCGACCCCGACGCGTGGCTCGACCCCGCGATGCGCGAGCCCGTGGCCGCGCTGATGGACGCCGAGACGGGCTGGGCGCGCGGCAGCGTCGCGGACGGCCCTCCGACGGGCTCGGGGAGCACGCCCTCCCGCGGGTCGTCGGGCGAGACGACGCGCGCCGGCGTCCGACGCATCGCGGAGGCCGCGGCATCCGACCCCCTCTCCCTCGACGACGCCGAGTGGCGCTCGCTGCTCCTGGCGACCGGAGCCGACCTCGATGCGCTCACCGCGACGGCCGACGACGTGCGTCGGTACACGGTCGGCGAGGCGGTCAGCATCGTCGTCAACCGCAACCTCACCTCATCGGGCTTCCGGCGGGGCGGCGGCACCGCCCCCGACGAGTTCGATCTCGGCGACGTCGCCGTCATCGCCGCCGATGCGGCGACCCTCGGGGCGACCGAGATCTGCGTCCAGGGGCTCCTCCCCCCGTCTGAAGACCCGGTCGCGTACCTCGACATCGCTCGGGCGATCCGCTCCACCGCACCCGACATGCATCTGCACGCGTACCGTCCGCAGGATGTGCGCGACCTCGCCGACCGCGGCGGCCTCGGACTCGACGGCGCACTCGCGGCGATGCGCGACGCCGGAGTGGACACCGTCCCGGGAACGGGGGTGAAGGTGCTGAGCGAGCGCGTGCGCGCGCTCGTCGCGCCCGGCGACCTCGAGATCGGCGCGTGGGAGGAGACCCTCACGGCGGCTCATCGCGCGGGCTTCCGGTCGACGAGCGTGCTCTTCTACGGGCACGTCGAGACGGCCGACGAGCGCATCGCGCACCTGCGGCGCCTGCGCGAGCTGCAGGCTGTCGCGAACGGGTTCACCGAATTCGTGCCGATCCCGCTCCCCGGTCCCGACGGCGGCGTCGCGCTCGTGCCCGGTCGCTCGGCGCTCGACGAGCACCGCGCGATGGTGGCGGTGTCGCGACTGCTGCTGAGCGGCAGCATCCCGCACATCCAGATCCCGTGGACCCGCGTCGGACGCGATGCGGCGTCGGTGCTCCTGCGTGCCGGCGGCGACGACCTCGGCGGCACCCTCCTCGACGGCAGAGTCAAGGCCCGGGCCGGCGTCGAGGCGGGCAACGAGCTGCCGCTGCGCGACGCGGCCGCGATCGCCGCACGCCTGTTCCGCCCCTTCCGGCAGCGCACGACCGACTACGGCACCCCGCGGGGTTCGGCAGGTCGCGCATGACGCGGGTCGACGTCGCGATCGTCGGTGCCGGCTTCGCCGGCATCGGCGCGGCGATGGCGCTGCGACGCGCGGGGATCGACTCGTTCGTCGTGCTCGAGCGCGCGGCTTCCGTCGGCGGGACCTGGCGCGACAACACCTACCCCGGTGTCGCGTGCGACGTGCCCAGCCACCTCTACTGCTACGCCGAGCATCCCAACCCGGAGTGGTCGGGTCTCTACGCCCGCGGCGACGAGATCCACGACTACCTCGCCCGCGTCGCAGGCGCCGAGGGCATCGCCCCCCGATTCGAGTCCCCGCTCCTCGACGCCGAGTGGGATGCCGCCGCCGAGTGCTGGCACCTGCGGATCGGCGGACCCGATCCGGTCGAGATCGACGCGGACGCCGTCATCCTCGCGTGCGGCCGCCTCACCGAACCGTCGATCCCCGACATCCCCGGCCTCGAATCGTTCCCCGGCCCGCTGTTCCACTCGTCCCGCTGGGATCACCGCGCCGATCTCGCCGGACTGCGTGTCGGGGTGGTGGGCACCGGCGCGTCGGCCGTGCAGCTCGTGCCCGAGCTCGCGCGCATCGCCGACGTCACCCTGTTCCAGCGGACGCCCGCATGGATCGTCCCGCGCGGCGCCGTGCCCTATTCCGCCGAGCAGCGGGCGCGGTTCGCCGCGCGTCCCGACGAGCTCGCCGCGCTGCGCGCCGATCTCGACGCCGAAGGCGAGGCGCGGTTCGCGTCCCGATCGGGCGATCCGGATGCCGCCGCGGCCGCCGTCGCCCAGGCTCTGGCCCACCTCGAGGCGCAGGTGCCCGATGACGCGCTGAGAGCGGCCCTCACCCCGGACTACGCCTTCGGCTGCAAGCGCGTGCTGCTGTCGGACGAGTTCTACCCCGCCCTCGCCGGCGGCGGGGTGCGGCTCGAGGCGTCGGCCCTGGCGGCGGTCGACGGCACGACCCTCACGGCGTCGAGCGGGACCACCTACGACGTCGACGCGCTCGTGCTCGCGACGGGGTTCGCCTCGACGCGCCAGCCCTACGCCGAGCTCGTCCGCGGCGAGACGGGCACCCTGGCCGATCACTGGAGCACGGGCATGACCTCGTTCGGATCGACGGTCGTGGACGGCTTCCCGAACCTGTTCGTCATCAACGGGCCCAACGCGTCGCTCGGCCACTCCTCATCGGTGCTGATGATCGAGGAGCAGGCCCGCTACGCGGCGCGCGTCCTCGCGTCGCGCGACGGAGTGCTTCGCGTCGATCCCGCTGCCGAGCAGGCGTACAGCGCCGAGATCGACCGTGCCGCGGCATCCACCCCCTGGATCACGGGCGGCTGCCGCAACTGGTACGTCGACGAGCGATCCGCAAGACTGACCCTGCTGTGGCCCGGCACCGTCGCCGCGTTCCGCGCGCGTCTCGCCGCGGCCGACGGTTCGGAGTTCCTGCCCGCACCCGTGAAGAGAGGTTCCTCATGATGGTTCGACACGCTCACCAGCCGGGCGACGCTGACGCATCGCCTCCCCTGCGCTTCGGATACAAGGCGTCGGCCGAGCAGTTCGGGCCGAGCGAGCTCGTCGACCTCGCCGTGCTCGCCGAGGAGGTCGGGTTCGACTCGGTCTTCGTCTCGGACCACTTCCAGCCCTGGATGCACGAGGGCGGGCACGCACCGGCCGCGCTCCCGCTGCTGGGGGCGATGGGCGCCAAGACGTCGCGCGTGCTGCTGGGCACGTCGGTGCTGACCCCGACCTTCCGCTACCACCCGGCGGTCATCGCGCAGGCGTTCGCGACGCTCGGCGTGATGTACCCGGACCGTGTGATCCTCGGCGTCGGGACGGGTGAGGCTCTCAACGAAGTCACTCTGGGGCTGGACTGGCCCGATCCGCCCGAGCGCTTCCAGCGCCTGAAGGAGTCGCTCCAGCTCATCGAGGCCCTGTGGGCCGACGAGCGCGTGACGTTCGACGGCACGTACTACTCGGTCAAGGACGCGACCGTCTACGACCGGCCCACCCCCGATCACAAGGTCCCGGTCTACATCGGCGCGGCCGGACCGGCCGCCACGCGTCTCGCGGGCCGTATCGCCGACGGCTTCATCACGACCAGCGGCAAGGATCCGTCGCTGTACGCCGACACCCTGCTGCCCGCTCTGCGCGAGGGTCTCGAGAAGGCCGGGCGTCCGGCCGACGCGATCGACACCCTCATGGAGGTCAAGGTCTCGTTCCACCACGACCGCGAGACCGCGCTCGAGAAGACGCGCTTCTGGGCGCCGCTGGCGCTCTCGGCCGACGAGAAGATGGGCATCCACGACCCGATCGAGATGCAGCGGCGCGCTGCGGAGCTGCCGATCGAGCGTGCGGCATCCCGCTTCATCGTCTCGACCGACCCCGACGAGCACGTCGAGCAGATCGCGAAGTACCACGACCTCGGCTTCCGCCACCTCGTGTTCCACGACCCGGGCCACGACCAGGAGGAGTTCCTGCGCACGTACGGCGCTGAGATCCTCCCCCGTCTGCGCGCGCGGTTCGGGGCGTGACGACGGCCTGGACCGTCGTCATCCCGGTCAAGGACCCTGCACGCGGCAAGTCGCGACTCGACGTGCCGGGCGTCGATCGGGCGGCCCTCGCGCGCGCCATCGCGCTCGACACGATCGCCGCCGCCGCGCGCTGCGCCCTCGTCGAGCGCGTCGTCGTGGTCGGCGACGACCATGGTCTCGCACTCGATTCCCCCCGTGTCGAGTTCGTCTCGGAGGGTGATGCGCGAGGACTCGACGCGGCGGTCGCGACGGGGGCCGGACCGTTCGAGCGGATGCCGCGCGCCGCCCTCCTCGGCGACCTGCCGGCGCTGCGACCGGACGACCTGGCCTCTGCGCTCGAGCGGGCGGCCTCGTCGGACCGCGCCGTCGTCGCCGACGCGGAGGGCACCGGCTCGACGCTCGTCACCGCCGCGGCGGAGGTGGCGTGGACCACGGCGTTCGGTGACGGATCGTTCGCCCGCCACGTGGCGCTCGGATGCGTCGCGCTCGGGATCCCGGAGGGATCCACCCTGCGCCGCGACGTCGACACCGCCGAGCAGCTGCGCGCGGCCCGCGCGCTCGGCCTGGGCCCGCACACGTCCGACGTGCTGGCGGCTCTCGCGGCGGACGCGCGGCACTGACCGGTGAGTCTGCTGCTCAGGAGACGAGCAGGTAGACGGCTCCGATGATCGTGAAGGCGATCACGAGGCGCTCGAAGAGGGTCTGGTCGATGCGGCTCGCGACCCAGCGCCCCGCGAGCGCTCCTCCGACGACGAGCGGCACGAGGAGCGCGTCCAGCACGAGCCCCGGCACGGTGATGAGCCCGAGCCCGACCGAGAAGGGCACCTTGGCGACGTTGATGATCGCGAAGAGCCACGCCGCCGTGCCGAGGAACTCCTTCACCGGGAAGCGCGCCGCGAGGAAGTACATCGACATCACCGGGCCGGCGGCGTTGGCGACCATCGTCGCGAACCCACCGATCGTGCCGTAGGTCGCGGCGGCGAGGCGATGCGGTCCGCCCTCGGCGACGACCCGCCCTGCCCGCCGGCGCAGGAGCGTGATGATCACCACGACCAGCAGGATCGCCCCGATGACCCGCTTGACCCAGGAGTCATCGGCGAAGGCGAGGAAGACGACGCCGAGAAGCAGCCCCGCGACGATCGCCGGTGCGAGCCGGATGAGCGCCGGCCAGTTGGCGTGGCGCCGGTACAGCAGCACCGCGAAGACGTCCGCGACGATCAGCAGGAGCAGGATCGTGCCGGTCGACTGCTTGGCCGGCAGCACCGCGGCGAAGATCGCGACGGCCACGGTGCCCGCCCCGGGGATGCCGGTCTTGGACAGACCCACGACGCCCGCGCCCAGGGCGAGCAGGACCCAGGCGTACCAGGCGAGGTCGGGGATCACGACGCGAGCGCCGTGTCGACGATCGCCGCCGACGCGGCGGCATCCGTCATCCACAGGGGTGCGACGACGGTGCGGATGCCGAGCGCGTCCACGTCCGCGGCGAGAGCGGCGTCCTCCTCGGCCATCAGCCACGCGTCGAGCAGGCCGCCGTCGCGGCGCGAACCGTAGTGCCCGGCGACGGCGGACGCCGAGGTCTCGACGCCGATCGCCGTGAGACACACATCGGCCATGCCGCGCACCACCCGCCCGCCGATGATCGGCGAGACGCCGACGACGCGGGCCGACGTGCCCTGCAGCGCCTCGCGGATGCCGGGCACGGCCAGGATCGGGCCGATCGAGACGACGGGGTTGGACGGCGCCACCAGCACGACATCCGCGGCGGCGATCGCCGCGGCCACGCCCGGAGCGGGACGCGCCGCTTCGATGCCGGGGTTCTCGAACGCGACCGGCTCGAGCGACGCGCGGTGCCGCGTCCACCACTCCTGGAAGTGCATCCGCTCGCCACCGCGCACCAGGACGTGCGTGTCGGCCTCGGTGTCGGTCATCGGCACGAGGCTGACGCCGAGGTCCCACCGCCGCTGCATCCGCTCGAGCACCTGCGTCGGCGTCGCTCCGTCACGCAGCCATCCCGTCCGGGCGAGGTGCGTGCCGAGGTCGAGGTCGCCGAGCGTGAACCACGGCCAGCCGGCCCCCCACTCCTGGAGCTCGTGGTTGACGCGTTCGGTGTCACCGGCGCGACCCCAGCCGCGGACGGTGTCGTTGACGCCCGCGAGGGCGTAGACGATCGAGTCGATGTCGGGCTGCAGGCGCACACCGGAGAGCCAGAGGTCGTCGCCCGTGTTGACCACGACGGTCGCAGGCGGCGCGTTCCGACGGCGCAGCGACTCGCGGACGCCGAGGGTGAAGCGGGCTCCGCCGACGCCGCCCGCGAGGACGACGACGCGGGAGGTCACGGCGCGAACTCGTCGGCGGCGTGAGGAAGCGAGAAACGACCCACCGCGTCGATGAGGGCGTCGACCGTCTGCGTCTCGGCGACGACATCGACGGAGAGACCGGCGCGCCGGGCGTCCTTGGCGGTGCGGGGACCGATCGCGGCGACCAGCGTCGTGTCGGGGATCGATGCGAACTGGAGGCGGACCTGCTCGGCGACCGAGCCGCTCGTCACCAGGATCGCGTTGATGCGGCCCGACCGGACATCCTCGGCGATCCGGTCGGTGACGGGGACGCCGACCGTCCGGTATGCCACGACACTGCGCACGCGGTGCCCCGCGTCGGTCAGCATGCGCGTGAGGACGGGCTTGGCGATCTCGCTGCGGAGGGTAAGGATGTCGCGGGCCTCGGGCTCGAGCGCGATGAGCTGCTCGGCCATCCCCGCCGCCGAGTTGTCTTCCTGCGGCACGAGGTCGACGCGGTAGCCCACGGCCTGCAGGGCGGCAGCGGTGGTCTCGCCGACGGCGGC
>JBEVLS010000236.1:0-4516 GCA_040509015.1 Microbacterium sp. | reverse complement strand
AGCTCGACGAGCCCGCGGACGCCGATGCGCTCGCCGGATCGAGGGGGACGACGGGTGCGAGCGTGGCCGCACCCGGAGAGACGGTGACGGCGCCTTCGAGCACCGCGGAGGGCATGGCCGCGAGTGCGACGATCGGCGCACCGCCGCCCTGGAGGGCGGCGAGATACCCGGCGGTGCCGGTGGCGCCGATCGCGAGGGGGAGCAGCACGAGAGCGAGTCGGCTGCCGACCTCCTTGGCCTCGCTGGCGACGATCGAACAGCGCGCGCAGTCGGCGAGGTGGGCGTCGACCTTGCCCTGATCGCGTCGGCCCAGATTGTTGCGTGCGTAGGCGCCGAGCCGCTCGATCGTCCACTGGCATTCGGAGCCGTCCTCGACGGACCGCAGGTGCGCCTGGATCCACGCCTCACGCAGCCCCTCCCGCGCCCGGAAGGTGAGCTGCGCGACCGCGGTCGCCTTCAGCCCCAGCAGGGGAGCGATCTCGGAGGGCTTCATGCCCTCGATCTCGGAGTACCAGAGCACCTCCTGCCAGCGCGTGGGGAGACTGCGGAAGGCCTGATGCGTGAGGCTCCGATCGAGCGCCTCGGAGGTCGCGTGCTCGCTGGAGGAAGGATCCTCGACCGCGTCGAGTTCGTCGATCGCCGTCTCTTTGCGCGCGCGTCCCCAGCCTGCGGCCGTGTTGCGGATGCTCGTGAACAGATAGGCGCGGAACGATCCCGTGGGACCCCCGCCCTTCTGGATCGACTGGTAGATGCGCGTGTAGGCCTCTTGCACCAGATCGTCGGGGTCCAGCGACGACGTGACCGAGCGCGCGACGGTGACGCCCGAGCGATAGTGACGCCGCCACAGCTCGCCGAACGCGGCGGAGTCGCCGGACCGGGTGCGCAGCACGAGGTCGGCATCGCCGAGTCCGGCCATGTCCTCGGCGTCGGATGTCGTCATGCGGGCTCCAGAAGCAGGGGGATCGACGGCGCATTCACGCCCTCGATCAAGAGACGCGCCAGGGCGGGTTTCATGACGCGACTTCTTCATTCTCCCCGGTCAGTGGCGTTTTGTCTCCCGGTGGCGCCACCGGCTCGCTGTGCGCGGGGAGTGCTGCGGGTCGGCGGACGACAGGTTCGCCGAAGAAATCTCGCGAACCGCGTAATAAACCCGCGTGCCCGACGTCTCCTCAGCAAGAGACGTTGCCCGTTCTCCTGTCGGGGGGCCGGAGTCGGGTACCGGCGGCTCGTGCGGAATTCGGTCCGCCGCCGCCGGAGGCGGGCTCGGAGAATTCTCGGGGGAGGGCTCTCCGGGCCCCGCCTTACTCTCGAGGGGGTCGAGGCCGCTGCGGTTCCGGGGGGACGCAGCGGCCCCCTCCGCCGTCAGTCCGCGATGCGGGCGCGCGCGCCGGCGAGCCACACGGCGCGCACGTCGAGATCGCGCGTGAGCAGCACGGCGTCGGCCACGTGGTCGGGCTCCAGGGCGCCGAGGGCGACCTCTCCGAGAACGCGGGCGGGGGTCGCGGTCACGGCGGTCACGGCGTCCTCGAGGGGGACGCCGGCCTGCACGGCCTGCCGGAGCGCGGCATCCTGCGTCAGAGTCGAGCCTGCGATCGCGCCGCCGTGCACGAGGCGCGCGACCCCGTCGGTGACCTCGACCGCGAGGGCGCCGAGGTCGTAGCGGCCGTCGTCCATCCCCGCGGCCGCCATGGCGTCCGTCACGAGCGCGATCCGCCCCGGAGCCGCGGCGAACGCGATCCGGATGACTTCCGGATCGAGGTGCACGCCGTCGGCGATGATCTCGAGCACGACCCGCGGATCGGCGGTCGCCGCGCCGACGGGCCCGGGCAGCCGATGGTGCAGTCCCGGCATGGCGTTGAAGGCGTGGGTCAGCAGGGTCGCGCCGGCATCGAAGGCGGCCGCGGTGCCGCCGGCGTCGGCTCCCGTGTGGCCGACGGCGGCGACGGCGCCCAAGGCGACGGCCGCGCGGATCGCGTCGAGGGCTCCGGGCAGTTCGGGGGCGAGGGTGATCTGCCGGACCGTTCCGCGTCCGGCGTCGAGCAGCCGGGCGACCGCGCGCGGATCGGGATCGCGCAGCAGCGATGGGTCGTGCGCGCCCTTGTGACCCGGGTCGAGGAAGGGGCCTTCGAGGTGCGACCCGAGGATCCCGGGGTCGGCGTCGACGAGATCGGCGATCACCGCGACGCGGTGCGCGAGGGCATCCAGCGTCGCCGTCACGAGCGAGATCACGGAGCGCGTCGTGCCGTGCGCGAGATGGAAGGCGCGGGCGGTGCGGATGGCCTCGGCGCCGTCGTCGAACGACGCTCCGCCTCCGCCGTGACCGTGGAGGTCGATGAAGCCCGGCGTGAGGACGGCGCCTTCTCCGGCGACGTCGGCGGCGTCCACCACGACGTCGCCGTCGTCGACGAGCGGATGCCAGGTGTCGCCCTGGCCGGTGCCGGCCACGAGTGCGCCGTCGAAGGCCACCCAGGCGTCGTCGGTGGCACGCCCGCCGTCGATGAGGCGGGCGGAGTGGATGATCGTCCTCACTCGGCCTCCCACGGGATCTCGGCCGTGCGGTCGAACCCGATGCCCTGGCTCTGCCACAGCGGTGCGAGCGATGCGACCCGCAGGCGGAACGAGCCCCACGTGCGGTCGGCGCCGTCCGCAGGCGACCAGGCCGCCTCGGCCGCGGCCGCGATGCGCGGGAACGCCAGGAAGTCGATGTCGTGGAGGTCCCGCACCGTCTCGGTCCACAGGGGGGCCTCGACGCCCAGGATGTCGTCCTCGCCCACGCCGTCGATGATCTCGGCGGGCTCCCACGAGTAGGCGCGCTCCACGCTCGTCGGGCCGTTCGCCCAGACCAGACCGGGTCCGGCGTCGGCGCTCGGCTTCATGTCGAGATAGACGGCGTCGGCGGGCGAGAGGATGACACGGGCGCCGTTGCGCACGAACGCGCGGGTCTTGTCGTCCATCCCGTCGGTCGGCTGCACGAACCCCCAGTACTGGCCGACGGTCTCATCGTGGAGACCGGGCGCGGCGCCGGCCTCGTGCCACGCGACGGGTGTCTTGTCGAGGTCGGCGATGATCGCACTCACCCGGCCGACGAACTCGGCGAAGTCCTCGGGAGAGGTGCCGAGGGCCTCGTCGCCGCCGAAGTGCAGGTACGGACCCGGCGTCATCGACGCGAGTTCGCCGAATACGTCGGCGACGAAGTCGTAGGTCGCCTCGTCGTGGATGCGGAGCGACGAGAACCCGACCGCCATGCCGTCGTAGGGGACCCCCGTGCTCGGCGGCTCGCCCCCGTGGTCGCGGACGACCTCGAGGATGTGCTCGCTGAGCACAGGCTCCTCGACGAGTCCGGGGTAGGCGAGCCCCACGGCGTGGGTGTGACCGGGCATGTCGATCTCGGGCACGACGATCATGTGACGGGATGCCGCGTAGTCGACGAGCTCGCGGTAGTCGCCCCGCGTGTAGAAGCCGCCGGCGTCTCCGCCCACCGCCGTGCCGCTGGCGCGTTCGGTGAGCAGCGGATGCGAGCGAAGCTCGATGCGCCAGCCCTGGTCGTCGGTGAGGTGCAGGTGCAGCGCGTTGAACTTCAGCGCCGCGGCGCGGTCGATGTAGGCCTTCACGGTGGTGACCGGGTGGAAGTGGCGGGCGACGTCGAGCATGACGCCCCGGTAGGCGAACCGCGGCGCGTCCGCGACCCGGACCGCCGGGATCCGCCATCCGTCGGCGTGACGTTCGATCAGCTGGACGAGCGTCTGCACGCCGTAGAAGAGTCCGGCCGCGTCGGCGCCGACGACGGTGACGGATGCCGCATCCGCCGTGAGCACGTACGACTCGGGGGTGCCGCCCGCCTCGATCCGCAGCGAGATCCCGTCGGCTCCGGGCGCGGCGGAGGCCTCGAGGCCGAGTTCCGTCCGAGCCGAGACCAGCGCCGACAGTGCTGCGGCGGCATCCGGATCACCGGACAGCGGGGTCTCGGCGTCGAGGCGGAACGCGGCGTCGGACCGCGCTTCCACCGAGGACGGCAGGGGGACGACGGCGATGTGCGACACGATTCCTCCATCATGGACGTCGAGCGCGGCGGCGGCCAGGGCGGCGTGCGCCGCGACATAACGTAAGAGTCCTAACAAAAGGCGCGATCAGCCTATCGCGACGTGCCGCCGTCCGCCGCATCCGTTATGCTCGGGAACGTCGCGACTGGCGTTGAGGTGGTCCACCACCGGGGAGCGACCGACTACGGCATTCGACCGCACGCCTGGGCCGATGTGAATCCCGGCACCCCGTGCCGTGCACCCCGAAAGCCGCAGTCAAGGAGATCGTCATGACCGATCAGTACTTCAACGCCCCGCTCTCAGAGGTCGACCCCGAGATCGCACAGGTGCTCGAGCGCGAGCGCGAACGCCAGCGCGGCTACCTCGAGATGATCGCCTCCGAGAACTTCGTGCCCGTCTCGATCCTGCAGTCGCAGGGCTCGGTGCTCACGAACAAGTACGCCGAGGGCTACCCCGGCCGTCGCTACTACGGCGGC
>JBEVLS010000235.1:0-7564 GCA_040509015.1 Microbacterium sp. | reverse complement strand
TCGCCGTGGCCGTGGTGCCCTGCGGGGTCCTGCCGGTGGCCGTGGCGACGTTGGTCACCGTGCCGGCGTCGACCTGGGCCTGCGTGATGGTGGACGTGGCGGTGGCCGTCGCGGTCTGGCCGGGAGCCAGGGTACCCGCGGCGTTGCCGGCGGGCCAGGTGATGACCGGGGCGCTCACGCCGGCGAGGGAGTCCGCGAGCGCGATCTGGGTGAGGGTGACGTTGCCGGAGTTGCGGATCGTGAAGGACCAGGTGATCGTCGATCCGGCGGCGCCGGTACCGGTGGTGACCGCGCCGGACTTGGTCACGGCGAGGGCGCCGGTCGGAGTGATCGGCACCGTGGCGGCGCGCTGCTGCGAGACGTTCGCCCCGGACGGCGGTGTCGCGGTCGCCGTGGCGGTGTTCACGACCGACCCGGCGTCGACGTCGCTCTGCGTCAGCGCGCGGGTGGCCGTCGCTGTGACGGATTGGCCGGGGGCGAGCACTCCCGTCGTGCCCGATGGCCAGGTGCCGTAGGCGATGGGGGAGAGTCCCGCGAGGGGATCGGCGATGCTCGCACCCGTGAGGGTGACATTGCCGGTGTTGGCGAGGGTGAACGTATAGGTCACGATCGATCCGGCGGTCTGGCCCGCCGCACTGCCGGACTTGGTCAGCGTCACAGCGGGGGCGGCGGCAGCGGCGCTCGTCGTGATCTGGGGGGACTGCGCCGACGTGACCGCCCCGGACGGCGCGGTGCCGGTGGCCGTCGCACGGTTCACGACCGTTCCGCGGTCCACATCCGCCTGGCGGATCGTGTAGGTCGCCGTGGCCGACACCGTCTGACCCGGCGCCAGCACACCCGACGTCCCGGTCGGCCACGTGTAGGTCAGCGCCGAGAGGCCGGCGAGCGGGTCGGCGATCGTGACGCCGGTGAGCGTCACGTTGCCGGTGTTCCGCGCCGTGAACGAATAGGTGACGGTGCTTCCGACAGCGCCCGATCCGCTCGTATAGGTGGCCGACTTCGTGGTCGCGAGACCGGGCGATGCGGCGATCGTGGGCACGACGGCGGCCGGGGATGCCCCCGTCACGGTCGCGCCGCGCGGAGTGGTTCCCGTGACGCTCGCGGTGTTCGACACCGAGCCGGCGTCCACCTGGGCCTGTGTCACCGTCGACGTCGCGATCGCCGTCGCGACCTGACCGGGGTTGAGGCGACCGGTCGTTCCGGGCCATGTGATGACGGGGGTGGACAGGCCCGCCAGTGAGTCGGTGAGCGCGACGTTCGTGAGGGTGACGTTGCCCGTGTTCGTGAATCGGATCGCCCAGGTGATCGTGCTCCCGACTCCGCCAGCGCCCGAGGTGACCGTTCCCGTCTTGGTCGTCGTGATCGCACCCGCCGGGGCGATCACGTGCGTGTTCACCGCGGTGGCGGCGGGCTGGATGCCGCCGTCGGCATCCGTTCCGACCACGGACGCCGTGTTGGGGACCGACCCGGCGTCGACGTCCGTCTGCGTCAGTGTCCTCGTCGCGGTCGCCGTCACCGACTGCCCCGCGGCGAGGGCGCCTGCTGTGCCCGGCCATGCGGGACTGATCGCCGACAGACCCGTCAGCGGATCGGTGATCGTGACACCGGTGAGGGGGCCGCCGCCGGTATTGGTCGCCGTGAACGTGTAGTTCACGACGTCGCCCGCGCGGCCCGTGCCGCCGGCGGCGAGTGCGCTCGTCTTGGTGAGGCTGAGAGCGCTGAGCGTCACCGCGGTCGAGTCCGTGCCGCGGGCGAGGAATCCGCCGACCACGGTGGTCGCGGTCGCGGTCGCCGTCGACGTGTAGCTCGCCGTCGTCGGACTCGTCGCGTTGCAGGTGAACGTGTAGGTCTGCAGCGGCGCCAGCGACACCCCGGAGATCGTGCGTGCGCAGCCGGTCTGATCGTCGGCCACGGTGAAGTTCGTCAGGGTGCCCGCGCCCACGTTGGTGAGCCTGATCGTGAACGTGGCGACTTCGCCGGCGGTGCGGTACTGATCGTCCGCGGTTCCGTTGAACGTCTTCTCGACCTTGAGACCGGCTGTCGGCACCGACAGCGTGGAGTTGGTCAGCAGGTAGGAGTCTCCGCTCGTGGCGAGCTGGAGGCGCACGGAGGAGTCTCCGGCCACGACGCGGCTCAACGGCTGCGTGAGCACGTCCACACTCTGGTTGGTGAACGTCGACGCATCCGTGGTCTGGGTGTAGCGGACGGAGCCGGCGCCGCGCCCGATGCCGACGTTGCCGGTCGCTCCGGCCGAGTTCGGGATCTGGGTGAAGGCCGTCTCGGTGCCCCGCCGGTACGCGGCGGTGTCACCGGTGATGCCGCGGTCGCCCTCGTAGAGGGTGAATCCCGCCCGGGTGCCCACGTCGACGGCGGTGAAGCCGTTGTAGTCCACGGTGAGCGCGGCATCCTGCGCGCCCTGACGCACGTGACCTTCGTAGTAGATCACCGTGTGGGGTGCGGAGTTGACGTTGCCGACGATGTACGTGCCGTAGTCGTAGATCACGGTGACCGACCAGCCGGCGTAGCATCCGTAGCCCTGAGGCGCCCAGATGTTGCCGGCGCTCAGGGTGAGCGCGGTGCCGCTGCCCGCCTCGGTGAAGGCGCTCGTGACGTCGGCGGTGGCGCTGTAGTAGCGTGCGGTGGCCTGCGTGGTGGCGTCCTGCAGCAGGCTGGCGGGTGCGAACGACTGGATCGCCCCCGTGCCGACGCGGAACTGGATCGCCCGCGACGCGTAGCCGCTCGCCGCGCCGGCGGGCATCGTGGCAGCGCCGAACGACGGGTCGGCGCACGAGGCGGTCGACGTGCCCGCATAGGTGCCGGTGTTCGCGCTCCAGTTGAGGAACGCCTTGGCGACCCTGGCGCCGGCGGGAATCGTGAGCGACGCGCTCGAGGAGTTCGTCGTGAAACCCGAGACGGAATTGCTGTTGACCATCTGGAAGTAGTCGTTGACGTTGGGGTTCGTCGTGGACGGCTGGGTCGCGGCGTGGAGGTTGGTGCAGGTTCCGGCGTTCGCCTGCACCGAGGTGCCCGAGCAGGCGAGCACACCATTGCCTGCCATCACGAAGTCGCCGTTGACGTCGATCTCGAAGTTCGGGTCCACGCCGCCGTTCGTGCCCCACTGCACGATGACCGCGTTGGCCGCTCCTCCGGGGACCATGGTCAGTGTCGTCGCCAGCAGCGCCACGATGATCGCCGATGCCAGCGAGCGCATGCCTCTCGGCCATGCCCGCCCTACGATTCCCCGTCTGTCACCGCGTCCGCTGGTTCCCCCCATGCCGCGCGCCTAGCCCTGAGTCGGCGGCCGACGGCGGACGCGACAATAGGAGCGGACTCGGGTCATGCCTCGATCCTCACCCGCGATCGGACACGCCCGCAAGTCGGCCATTCGGCCTACATGTGCCGACCCGTTCCTGCCGCGTGGCGAGGGTTCGGACCGCCTGGGGCCGAGGGGTTCAGCGCTGGACGCGCGTGCGCAGGAGCTTCTGCTCCTTGCCGTGGACGGGGGAGTCGTTCGCGATCAGGCGGCCCCTCGTCGCGCGGCGCGTATCGACCACCGCGCCGATCGCGAGCGCCAGCGTGATCGCCCAGCTCAGCCAGGCCAGAGCGGTGCGCCAGGTGAAGGGCGCGTCGTCGCGCAGCGACCTGAAGAGGGTGGCACCGCCGACGATGGCGCTGACGAGACCCGTGCTGAAGAGGTACTTGCGCATGTCCCTACGCTAGCGCGCCCATCGGAGGAGTCGTCTCCCTTGACAACAGCGGCCGCGAGTCGTCGAGGCCGTGGGGCCGAGCACGCCGCGCTGTTAGCCTGAGGAGCGCCCCACCCCTCGTCAGGAGACCCGTGACCAAGGCCGAATTCGTCGTCGTCGCCAACCGACTGCCCGTCGACCGCGTCGTCGACGCCGAGGGCCGGGAGAGCTGGCGGACGTCGCCGGGCGGACTCGTGACCGCGCTCGAGCCGGTGATGCGCGAGACCCACGGCGCATGGGTCGGATGGCCCGGCCAGGCCGACCTGGAGCACGCGCCGTTCGACTTCGACGGCACGACGCTGATCCCGGTCACGCTGTCGGGCGACGACGTGGAGCTGTACTACGAGGGTTTCTCGAACGACACGATCTGGCCGCTCTACCACGACGTCATCGCCGCGCCCCGCTACCGCCGTGTGTGGTGGGACGCGTACGTGCGCGTCAACGAGCGCTTCGCCCGGGCGGCGGCGGACGCCGCCGCCGAGAACGGCACCGTATGGGTGCAGGACTACCAGCTGCAGCTCGTCCCCAAGCTCCTGCGAGAGCTCCGACCCGATCTCACGATCGGCTACTTCCACCACATTCCCTTCCCCGCATACGGCCTGTACTCTCAGCTCCCGTGGCGCCGCCAGGTCCTCGAGGGGCTCCTCGGCGCCGACGTGATCGGCTTCCAGCGGGTGGCGGATGCCGGCAACTTCGCCCGCGCCGTCCGTCGCCAGCTGCGGTACGAGACCAAGGCCACCGGCATCCGCGTGCCCCAGGAGGACGGTTCGACGCGCAACGCGCTCGCGAAGGCGTTCCCGATCTCGATCGACACCGCGTCGTACGTCGCGCTCGCCCAGCGGCCGGACATCCAGGCTCGCGCAGCCGAGATCCGGGAGAGCCTCGGCAACCCGAAGCGGATCCTGCTCGGCGTCGACCGCCTGGACTACACCAAGGGGATCCGCCACCGGCTCAAGGCCTTCGGCGAGCTCGTCGAGGACGGCAGCATCAGCGTCGAGGACGTCACGCTCGTGCAGGTGGCGAGCCCCAGTCGCGAACGCGTCCAGGCCTACATCGAGCTGCGCGATGAGATCGAACTCATGGTCACGCGCGTCAACGGCGACAACGACACCCTCGGCCACAGCGCGATCCGCTATCTCCACCAGGGCTTCCCGCGGGAGGAGATGGTGGCGCTCTACCTCGCCGCCGACGTCATGCTCGTCACGGCGCTGCGCGACGGCATGAACCTGGTCGCGAAGGAGTACGTCGCGTGCCGCGTCGACAACCGGGGCACGCTCGTGCTGAGCGAGTTCGCCGGCGCGGCGGACGAGCTGGGCACGGCACTGCGCGTGAACCCCCACGACATCGACGCGCTCAAGCAGGCGATCCTGCGCGCCGTCGAGATGCCGTCGGCCGAGCAGGGTCGACGGATGCGCGCCATGCGCAGGAAGGTGCTCGACAACGACGTCGCGGCCTGGTCGCACTCGTTCCTCGAGGCCCTCGACGCCTCCCGCTCCACGAAGGGCTCCGCATCGTGACCGACCATTCGGACGCCGTCCGCGAGATCGCCGCATCCGATCGCCTTCTCATCGCCCTGGACTTCGACGGCACGCTCTCGCACCTGGCCGACGAGCCGATGAAGGCCCGGATGGTCCCGGCCGCGCGCAACGCGATCGAACGTCTCGCCGCCCTGCCCGACACGACGGTCGCGTTCGTCTCGGGTCGGAGCCTCGCAGACCTGCGCGAGATCGCCGAACACGGCGACGACTCGCCGTTCCTCCTCGCAGGCAGCCACGGCGCAGAGTTCTGGATCCCCGGCGAGGGGCCGATCGAGCCCGAGGCGGACGACGTCGACGCCGAGCTGCGCGACAGGCTCTTCCACGCCGCCGAGGAGGCGACCGCCGGACTCGAGGGCGTCTGGATCGAGCCCAAGACGTTCGGCTTCGGGGTGCACACCCGCACGGCGACGGCAGCCGACGCGGATGCCGCGAACGCCGCCGTCGATGCGATCGTCTCTGCCGAGGCGCCGCACTGGCGCCGCCGCACCGGCAAGAACATCGTCGAATTCGCCTTCCGTCACGAGGGCAAGGACTCCGCCGTCGCCGCGCTGCGCGAGCGGCTGGGGGCCACGAGCGTGCTGTTCGCCGGCGACGACATCACCGACGAGGACGCCATCGCGAGTCTCGGCGACGGCGATCTCGGTGTCCGCGTGGGGGAGGGGCCGAGCGCGGCATCCGTCTTCGTGACAGACGTCGAAGATCTGGCCGCACTCTTGGAGGTCCTCGCGACCGAGCGGGGCTCGTTGCGGGAATAGGCTGGGGGGATGCCCGAGGCCCGCACAGACATCGACATCAAACCTCGCAGCCGAGTCGTCACAGACGGCATCGAAGCCACGACGTCGCGCGGAATGCTCCGCGCCGTCGGGATGGGCGACGAGGACTGGGAGAAGCCGCAGATCGGCATCGCTTCCAGCTGGAACGAGATCACGCCCTGCAACCTGAGCCTCGACCGGCTCGCGCAGGGCGCGAAGGAGGGCGTGCACGCCGGCGGCGGCTACCCGCTGCAGTTCGGCACGATCTCGGTCTCGGACGGCATCTCGATGGGGCACGAGGGGATGCACTTCTCGCTCGTGTCGCGCGAGGTCATCGCCGACTCGGTCGAGACCGTCATCATGGCCGAGCGCCTCGACGGCTCGGTGCTGCTGGCGGGGTGCGACAAGTCGATCCCGGGCATGCTCATGGCCTCGGCCCGCCTCGACCTCTCGAGCGTGTTCCTCTACGCCGGCTCGATCGCTCCCGGCTGGGTGAAGCTGTCGGACGGCACCGAGAAGGACGTCACGATCATCGATTCGTTCGAGGCCGTCGGCGCGTGCCTCGCCGGCAAGATGAGCGAAGAAGACCTCAAGCGCATCGAGTGCGCGATCGCTCCGGGTGAGGGCGCGTGCGGCGGCATGTACACCGCGAACACGATGGCGTCGGTCGCGGAGGCCCTCGGGCTCTCGCTCCCCGGCTCGGCCGCCCCGCCATCGGCCGACCGACGCCGCGACTACTACGCCCACCGCTCCGGCGAGGCCGTCGTCAACCTGCTGCGTCAGGGCATCACGACGCGCGACATCCTCACGCGCGAGGCGTTCGAGAACGCGATCGCGCTGGCGATGGCCCTCGGCGGCTCGACCAACGTCGTGCTGCACCTTCTCGCGATCGCCCGCGAGGCCGAGGTCGAGCTGACCCTGCACGACTTCAACCGCATCGGCGACAAGGTTCCCCACGTCGCCGACATGAAGCCCTTCGGCAAGTACGTCATGAACGACGTCGACCGTCACGGCGGCATCCCGGTGATCATGAAGGCGATGCTCGACGAGGGACTCCTGCACGGCGACGCGCTCACGGTCACCGGCAAGACGCTCGCCGAGAACCTCGCCGAGCTGAACCCCGACCCGATCGACGGCACCGTCATCCACACGTTCGACAACCCGATCCACGCCACGGGCGGCATCACGATCCTGCACGGTTCGATGGCGCCCGAAGGGGCCGTCGTGAAGACCGCCGGGTTCGACGCTTCGGTCTTCGAGGGACCCGCGCGGGTCTTCGAACGCGAGCGCGCGGCGATGGATGCGCTGGAGGCCGGCGAGATCGACAAGGGCGACGTCATCGTCATCCGCTACGAGGGCCCCAAGGGCGGCCCGGGCATGCGCGAGATGCTCGCGATCACCGCCGCCATCAAGGGCGCCGGGCTCGGAAAAGATGTACTACTCTTGACGGACGGCAGATTCTCAGGCGGCACAACCGGCCTGTGCATCGGCCACATAGCACCCGAAGCGGTGGACGCAGGTCCCATCG
>JBEVLS010000234.1:0-4724 GCA_040509015.1 Microbacterium sp. | reverse complement strand
GCGCGCGGATGCGCGGGGGCTGACGGGTCGTCGAAGGAGAACGCGAGCGCGTTCAGCGACAACAACGACAGGTCAGCACGAGTCCACCGTACCCCAGTCGGGTCGAGGCGGTGATGTGCACAGGTGCGGACGCCCGGCGCGACACACCGGGAGCGGATGCCGCCGGGCGGCGTGTCACGTCGAACGTCCGCCGTCGTGCACGCGACCTCACGCGAGTGCGGGCGCGGCTGCGGCGACGGCATCCGCGATCTTCTCGCGGAGCCCATCCGACGCGATCTCGCGATCCGCGAAGTCCGCACCCCGGGCGTACACGCCCACGGGCAGGGTGTTCGCGCGGAAGAACGCGAAGAGCGGACGGAGCTCGTGGTCGATCACCAGCGAGTGCAGGTCGTTTCCGCCGCCCGCCGCGAGGAGCACCGGGGTGCCGACCAGCGCGTCCTGGTGCACGAGGTCGAAGAAGAGCTTGAACAGCCCGGTGTACGAGCCGCGGTAGACCGGCGTCGCGACGACGAGGACGTCCGCGGACGACACGGCGTCGAGTGCGGCTGTCAGCGCAGGCGACGCGTCGCCGCCGACGACCGCGGTCGCCAGGTCGGCGGCGAGAGCGCTCAGCTCGATGATCTCGCCGTCGGGCGCGCCGAGTTCGTCCAGGATGCCGCGCAGCAGCGCCGTCGAACTGGAGGGCGTCCGCAGGCTGCCCGAGACGGCGACGACCCGGCGGCTCATCGCGCGACCAGCGTGCTCTGCGGCACGAGCGGGAAGACCTGCTCGGCGATGCGCTCGAGCTCTTCGCACAGCGGCGAGGACTGGATCAGCAGGAGCGAGATGCCGGCGTCGTCGTAGGCGCGGATGCGCTCGGCGACCTGTTCGGGGGTGCCGACCAGCTGGGGCCGCAGGCCCCGCGTGCCGACGGAGTACTCGCGCCTGGTGAGTTCGAGCGACAGCTTGGAGTTGCGCTGGAACTCCTCGAACGACGCGTATCCGGGAGAGTCCGGGTCGACCGTCGTGATGCGCTCGAGCTCGCGCTGCGCCTCGGCCTCGGTGTCGCGCACGATCACGTAAGCCGGCATGCCGATCTCGCGCACCTCGCGGCCGTGGATCCGCAGCGCGCGCTCGTTGATGTCGGCGACGTTCGCCCGCACTTCGTCCAGGGTGCCGCCGTGCATGACGTACGCGTCCGCGAAGCGCGCGATCGACTCCTTGCCGGCTTCGCTCTCGCCTCCGGCGAAGACGACCGGCGACGACGAGGGCTTGGGCTCGACGATCGTGCCCTCGAGCTCGTAGTACTGGCCCGCGAAGTCGAAGGGCGTCTCCTCCCAGAGCCCCCGCAGCACCTGGACGAACTCCTCGGCCTGCACGTAGCGCGCGTCGTGGGTCGTGAAGCGGCCGCCGAACTGGCGCGCCTCTTCGGCCCACCACGCGGCGACGACGTTGAGCGAGACGCGTCCGGGGGCGATGGAATCGAGCGTCGAGACGGTCTTGGCGAGCACCGCGGGCAGATGGAATCCGGGTCGCACCGCCGTCATGACGCGCAGCCGGTCGGTCACCGCGAGGATCGCCGCCGAGAGCGACCACGCCTCCAGGCTCGGAGCCTCGATGCCCTTGCGGTCGTTGAGGTAGAGCTCGGGCACGAGGGTCGTGTGGTAGCCGAGGCGGTCCGCCGTGACCGACACCTCGCGGATCGACCGCCAGGTGGCGTCCATCCCCTCCTCGTCCTCCACGTTGCGCAGGAATCCGCCGTAGACCGGCGTCCAGTAGCCGAGGTCGATGGTCATGAGGTCGCCTCCGTGTCGACGTCGCGCACGAGCGGATGCCGCACCCCCGCGCCGCGGAGGCGTTCGAGCCAGAGCACGACGCGCGCCGCGACGGATCGGTGGGTGATGTCGTTCAGCGCATCATGGAGGCCGTCGACGGTCTCGACGAGCTCGAGGTCGGGAAGCGCCGAGAGCACCTCTCGGGCGTCGATGAACGGCGCGATCTCGTCCGAGCCGCCGTGGATCGCCAGGACGGGGACGGTCACGGATGCCAGGCTCGCGGCATCCGGGATCTCGACCTCGGGCACATCGGGCGTCTCGACGACCCCGGCGAGCACGCCCAGATGCACGGGGCACGCGGTGCGCGCGTCGAGTGCGGCCGCGTCGTCGGACGAGCCGGCGACGGGAAGACCAGCGACGACGACGCCGTCGACGGAGGCGCCGGATGCCGCGAGCGTCAGCACGGCGGCGCCGCCGAGGTCGGAGCCGACGAGCACGCGCGGCGAGTGATCCTGATCGGTGAGCCAGCCGACCGCGTCCGGCGCGTCCGCGGTCGCGAACACGCCCACGACGTACCCGTCCACGGCGAGCCGGCGCCCGAACCGCTCGTAGACACGGGCCGGCTCACCGGCCCCCGCGACGAGCGCCAGGGTGCCGCGGACGCGGACCGTGGCGGGGGGCTCCCAGAGGGCGGGCGTGGCGACGGCAGTCGAAGTCATGGTGTCCATGCTCCCCGCGCGCACGTGCCCGCACGCAAGGATGTGTCGCCTTGTTTCGTCCGATGAACGCAATGGTCGGCGCCCGCGGCGTGCGGGCGGAGGGCTCGCCTACGTTCGCAGGCTATGACCTCCCACACCCGTGCCCTCACTGCGACGCTCGCCGTCGCGGCGCTCGCGCTCACCGGATGCGCCACCGCCCAGACGCCCACCGACGCGCCCGCCTCCTCCAGCCTCACGTGGGGCTGGGCGCTCCCGACGAGCTGGGATCCCGTGACGTCGGTGGCCGGCTGGGACACCCACGCTCTCGCGCTGGTCTACGACGGACTGACGCAGCTCGACACCGCGGGCGAGGTCGTGCCGGGGCTCGCCGAATCGTGGGACTACTCGGACGACGGGACGGCCGTCACCTTCACGCTGCGCGACGGCCTGGTCTTCGCCGACGGCTCGCCGATCGACGCCGAGGCGGTGAAGGCGAACATCGAGCGCGGTCGCGATCAGGCCGACTCGACACTCGCGGGCCAGTTGAAGATCGTCACCGGTGTCGAGGTCGTCGACGATCGGAACGTCACGGTGCAGCTCGATCAGGCCGACTACCAGGTGCCGCATCTGTTCGCCGGCAAGACGGGGTTCATCGTGAACCCCGCGGCGTTCGAGGATCCCTCCACTCTGGCCACGCAGCCCGAGGGCTCCGGCCCGTTCGAACTCGTCGAGTACGTGCCCAACGCGCACGCCGACCTCGTCAAGAGCGACGAGTACTGGAATGCGGACCGCATCCACATCGACGAGTTCCACATCGTCCCCGTCACCGATCCGGCCACGGTCGTCGCGGGAGTGCAGACGGGTCAATGGGACGTCGCGCTCATCCCGCCGTCGCAGGTCCAGGCGTCGGAGACCGCGGGGCTGGACGTCGAGCGCATCACGGCGCTCACCGTCCGCACGATCGACGTGAACAACACCGTCGCACCGTACGACGACCCGAAGGTGCTGCAGGCGATCAGCCACGCCACCGATCGTCAGGCGCTCGTGGACGGCGCGTACTTCGGCGAGGGGACCCCGAACTACCAGCCGTTCCCGGACGGGTACACCGCGTACAACGCCGACCTGGAGGACCTCTATCCGTACGACGTCGATGAGGCGGAATCGCTGCTCGCCGAAGCCGGCTATCCCGACGGCCTCGACATCGAGCTCGGGATCAGCGAGGCCGACAGCGCCATCGCCGAGGTCCTGCAGGCGCAGTGGGCCGAGGCCGGCATCCGTGCGACCCTCACCGTGCTGCCGCCGAACGCGAACAACTACATCAACCGCACGTACCCCTTCGTCCTCGACAGCTACTCGGGCCGCCAGTCGCCGCTCCAGGCGCTCGAGGTGCTCTACGGCCCCGAAGGCCTCATGAACCTGGGCCGCAACACTCCGGACGAGCTCGTCGAGGCCATCGACGCTGCGCGCGCGACGCCGACCGATTCCGCCGAGTACGAGGAGAAGCTGCAGGAGGCCGTGGGAATCGCGGTGAAGTCGATGCCGAACACGTTCCTCTTCACCTGGCCGCGCATCCTCATCCACCCGGCGAAGGTCACGGGGATCCAGCACTGGATCGACGTGCAGCGCTGGGAAGACGTCACGATCGAGGAGTGAGCGGATGACGCTGACGCAGACCGAGGCCGCGGGCGGCGCGATCACCGCCCGCGGGCCGCTGCCCAGGTTCGGCGCGAGCCTGGGGCGCGGTTCACGGTCGGTGGGCGCCATCGCGGCACAGGCGGTCACCGTGTTCGTCCTGGCGACGTTCGTGACCTTCGCGCTCGGCGCGTGGAGCGGGTCGAATCCGGCGGCGGTCGCGCTCGGCGACCAGGCCACTCCCGAAGACATCGCCCGCCTCAACTCGTTCTACGGGCTGGATCAGCCCTTCTTCGTGCGGTATGTCGACTGGCTCGCCTCGGCGCTGACGGGCGACCTGGGCACCTCGTGGTTCAGCGGCATCCCGGTGTCGCAGTCGATCGCGCAGGCGTTCCCGATCAGCCTGTCCATCGCCGTCGGGGCGACGCTGGTCGCGGTCGTCGTCGGCGCGTCCTCGGGCATCCTCGCCGCGGTGACGCGCGGCAGCTGGGTCGATCGCGCCGTGACGGCGGTCTGCGCCGTCCTGGCGACCATCCCCGCCTTCGTCGCGGGCATCGCACTGATCCTGCTGTTCGCCTTCGTCGTCCCGATCTTCCCCGTCGGCGGCTACGTGCCGCCGCAGGTCAGCATCGGCGCGTGG
>JBEVLS010000233.1:0-3505 GCA_040509015.1 Microbacterium sp. | reverse complement strand
CTCCGGCCGTCGCGAGACCGCCGACGCCGACTCCTCCGTAGTCGCCGGAAGAGATCGCCCAGCCGTGCTCGCCGAGGGCCGCCGCGACCTCCATCCAGCGGGCGCCCGCGCCGACGCGCACGAGGCGGCGCTCATCGTCGAGCACCTCGATCGCGTTGAGGCGGCGCAGGTCGATCACGATGCCGCCGTCGTTGGTCGAGCGACCCGAGATGCCGTGTCCGCCGCTGCGGATCGCGAGCGGCAGCGACGGATGCCGGCGCGCGTACGCGATCGCGTCGGCCACCTGCTGCGACGACTCCGGCTGGAGGACGATGCCGGGCCGGCCTCCGCGCATGTAGGTCGCGCGGACGTCGCCGTAGCCGAAGTCGCCGGGCTCGATCGCGGCCAGGCCCGCGGGAAGGTCGTCGTAGGCGATGCCGTCCCGGCGCGCGGCCAGAGCCGACGCGGAGCGGACGGGACCGGCATCCGTCCCCCGCTGGCCGCGCTCACGCGTCACGATGTCGCGAACCGCCGGCGCGATGTCTTCGCCGAACGCCCGGAGCAGGTCCGGGTCGTCCCCGGCGAGGATGAAGGTGCCGATGCCGTCTTCGAGGGCGAGTCGCGCGAGACGCTCGGCGAACTCGGACGGAGCGCTCGCGAGCACGCCGATGTTGAGCAGGCGACGCACTTCGCGCGGATCGCGTCCGGCGCCCGCTGCCGCGTCATCGATCGCCGCGTTGCCCTTCGCGAGGTCGCCGGGCTGGAGGTAGGCCAGCGAGGGCAGCCAGCCGTCGCCCTTGCGTCCCGTGAGAGCGAGCATGCGCGGCTTGTAGGCGCCGATGAGGATCGGGATGCGGTGGGCCGGACGCGGCCCGCGCTTGGCTCCGTGGACGGAATGGTGCGTGCCGTCGGTGAACACGCCGCGCCGCTCGCTCGTGTCCCACAGCTCGCGGATGAGGTCGATGGCCTCGCCGAGCGCCGTCACGGCCTGACCGGGCGTGAGCCGCGTGCCGCCCATCGCCTCGATCGCGTCCCAGAAGCCGCCGGCGCCGAGGCCCAGGTCGAAGCGGCCGCCCGAGAGCAGGTCGAGGCTCGCAGCGCTCCGGGCGATGACGGCGGGCGGGCGCAGCGGCACGTTGAGCACGTTGGGGGCGATCCGGATGCGGTCGGTCCGGGCGGCGACGTACGACATGAGCGTCCAGGTGTCGAGGAACGACGGCTGGTACGGGTGGTCTTGGAAGGTGACGAGATCGAGACCGGACGCCTCGGCCGCCTGGCTGATCAGGACGGGGTTCTGCGGGCTCGCCGCCGCGGGGGTGATGAAGGCGCCGAACTCCAGCGGGTGTCCGTAATCCACGGTGTGTCCTTTCAGAGCCCCACGACGACGGGCGTCGCAGGAACGGAAGACGAGTCGGGGCGGATGCCCGAGAGAAGGATGCCGAGCAGCACGTCGCGATCGGCGGGGTCGCCCAGTCGCACGGCATGCTCGATGCCGCAGACGAGCCGCTGCAGCTGCGGGGCCGTGAGGTCGGGGCGGACGACGCCGTCGCGCTGCGCTCTGGTGAGGACCGCCGCGTAGCCGTCGAACACCCGCAGCCGTGCGACGGTGCACTCGCTGTGGATCGCGGGGTCGGTGCGCGCGAGGTCGGTGAGGACGGCCTCGAGCCCGGCGTCCTCGAGCTGGAGCGCGAGAGCGGTCGCGAGGAAACCGCGCAGCGCCGCTGCGGAGTCGGGCTCGGCGGCTGCGGACTCCGCCGCCTCGCAGAGCCGCGAGAGCGAGTCGACGCTGAGCGCTTCGACCAGCGCGCGGACGCTCGGGAAATGACGGTAGACCGTGCCGATCCCGACGCCCGCGTCGCGGGCGATGTCGTTGAGGCGCAGCTCTCGTGCGTCGTGGGTGCGAGCGACGTCGAGGATGCGCTCGCGACTGCGCACGGCGTCGGCTCGGGGACTCATGCGACGATCGTACCGCAGAAACGGATAGGGTATCCGCTTATCGATGAACACGCAGCGAGAGCGTGAGGGCAGGCGTCAGGGGATGGCGAAGACGACTTCCGCGCCGGACGGCACGGCGGTCGTGACGATGCGGGTGTCGAACGTCGCGAGGAGCGCGTCGTTGGACGCCGCGAGGTGCAGCAGATAGGTGTCGGTGACCTGCGAGCTCGCCAGCAGCCGCTCGGTGTGCACCGATCCGTCGAGCAGACTGACCGCGTCGGCGAGGAACACGTGGTCCGGGCGCGCGGCGAGACTCGCCAGGCTCGCCAGCACGACGGGTGCGGGCTGGTGGTTCGGATACTTGGGGTGGCTCACGACCCGCACCACGCCGTTCTGCACCGTCGGGTCGGTATGCCATCGGGCATCGCCGCGATCGGCGAACCAGCGGTGCGCGCGGTCATGGTGGACGTGGAGCGGGTCGATGAGCGCGATGACGACGTTGACGTCGAGCAGGTGCGTCGTCACGCGGAGTCGTCCCGGAGCGCGTTGACGTCGTCGAGCGACGCCTGACGCCCGTCCGTCGGAGCGGGGAGCAGCACGATGCCGTTGCGCGTGCCGAATCGCCGGCGTTCGGTCAGCGTCGCACGGGCGAGCTGCGAGATGGCCTCACCGAGGGTCAGTCCCCTCGAATCCGCGAACTGCTTCGCGGCAGCCAGCACGTCGTCGTCGATCGTCAGGGTCGTGCGCATGCATCAAGCATCACGCATCACGCATCAGTCGTCAACGGATTCGGCCCGCCAGCATCCGTCGACGTGGTCGTCCACCATGCCCGACGACTGCATCAGCGCGTACATCGTCGTCGAGCCGACGAATCGGAAACCGCGCCTGCGGAGTGCCTTGCTCAGTGCATCCGACTCGGGAGTGGTGGCCGGCACATCGGCGAACGAGGCGGGTCTCGGCTTCGGCGAGGGCGCGAACGACCACATGAACGCGTCGAACTCGCCGTCGTCGAGCTCGAGCATGAGTCTGGCGTTGGAGATCGTCGCGAGGATCTTGGCGCGGTTGCGGATGATGCCGGCATCCGCCATCAGCCGCTCCACGTCGTCGTCGCCGAAGCGAGCGATCCTCGCCGGGTCGAAGCCGTCGAACACCTCGCGGAATCGCGGGCGCTTGCGCAGGATCGTGATCCACGACAACCCGGCCTGGAACCCCTCGAGGCTCATCTTCTCGAACAGGGCGCGGTCGCCGTGCAGCGGCCGCCCCCACTCCTCGTCGTGGTAGCGCCGGTATTCGGCGTCGTCGCCCACCCACGCGCACCGCGCGACATCGTCGGGACCGATGCGTATGTCGAGGCTCACGCGCTCAGCCTAGGCGCGGCCCGCGACGCCGGGGACGGTGTCGCGGAGGGCGCCTTCGAGGTCGGGATGCCGGAAGCGGAACCCCTCCGCCTCGAGCCGCTCGGGAAGGACCCAGCGGCTCTTGAGCACGAGTTCGGCCTCGGTGCGCAGCGCCCACATCGCCGGCTCGAGCATCCAGCGGCGGGCCGGCAGACCGAAGGGAGCCCCTACGACGCGTCGGATCGTGCGCATCA
>JBEVLS010000232.1:0-7560 GCA_040509015.1 Microbacterium sp. | reverse complement strand
CGCGACACCATCGCGGCGGCGGCGGCGAACAGGGCCGCGAGCAGGATGAAGCCGAACAGGAAGAACACCGCGAACCAGGCCAGAGGCGCGCCGAGGCCCTGCAGCAGTTCGGTCTGACCCGTGATCGTCAGGCCGACCACGGCTATCGCCGCCAGGATGAGCAGCTGACCCATCGCGAGGATCGTGTTGCCGATGACCTTGCCGGCCAGCAGCGCCCGCACGGGGATCGCCGAGATCAGCAGCTCGACCACCCGGGTCTGCTTCTCCTCGACGACGCTCTGGGCGATCGTCGAACCGAACGTCTGCGCCGAGAACAGGAAGATGACCCCGAACCCGATCGCCGCGATGTAACCCAGGAAGTTCGTCGCGTCCTCGGGGCTGAGCAGCTGGACCGGAGGAAGCTCCGAGAGGGTCATGAGCAGCGACGACGACACGTCGCTCTCGGCGATGACGGTGAAGCCTGTCGGCGACGACGAGTCGCCCACGATGGCGGCGTCGACATCGCCGGCGGTGACGAGCTCCTCGGCGGCGGCCTGGTCGGCGACCGGAGTGATGTCGAACGACGACGCGTCCTTGACGTACTGCTCGGCGTCGGAGGTGACGGCGATGGGCGTCTTGGACTCGCTCGCGCTGTTGGCGGCGAACCCCGCCCAGATGACGCCCGCGAGGGCGAGCGCGAACAGGATCCCGAACGAGATGAGGAACGACTTGCTCCGCAGCTTCGAGCCGATCTCCCGCTCGGCCACGAGCCACGTGCTCTGAGCGAAGGTCGGGGGCTGGATCGAGGTGCTCACTGGATGACCTCCTTGAAGATCTGGGCGAGGGTCGGATGCTGCGGTGCGAAGCTCGCGACGTCGCCCTGGGCGACGGCGCGGCGGAGGATCCGCTGGGCGGTCTCGTCGGTGTCGACGTCGAAGACGGCGTAGCCGCCGTCGAAGTCGAGGACCTCGACGCCGGCCTCGTCGCGCAGCCAGCCCGCATCGCCGGCCGAGACGAGCTCGTAGCGGCGGGTGGAGTGCTGCGCGCGCAGCTCGTCGCGAGGACCTGCCGCGCGGATCGTGCCGCCGGCGATGATGACGAGGTCGTCGCACAGTCGCTCGACGACGTCGAGCTGGTGAGAGGAGAAGAGCACGGCGGTGCCGGCGGCCGCGCGCTGCTGGAGGACGCCGGCGACGACGTCGACCGCCAGCGGGTCCAGGCCCGAGAACGGCTCGTCCAGGATCAGCACCTTCGGGTCGTGCACGAGTGCGGCCGCGATCTGGGCGCGCTGCTGGTTGCCGAGCGACAGCGTCTCGATGTCGTCGTCCAGGCGCTCGCCGAGTCCGAGCTGTTCGAGCAGGGCCCGTGCGCGGGTGGTGGCATCCGTCTTCGAGAAGCCGTGCAGTCGCGCGAGGTACACGATGTGCTCGAGCACCTTCATCTTCGGGTAGAGGCCGCGCTCCTCCGGCATGTAGCCGAACGATCGGCGGTCGGCCGCCGTCACGGCGGCGCCGTCGAGGGCCACGGCGCCGTCGTCCTTCGCGAGCACGCCGAGGATGATGCGCATCGTCGTGGTCTTGCCGGCGCCGTTGCCGCCGACGAAGCCCGTCAGGCGCCCGGGGCGCACGTCGAACGTGATGTCGTCGAGCACCCGCCTTCCGCCATAGCTCTTGGTGATGCCGGTCAGTGTCAGCATGCCGTCCTCCTCGTGTCCATGGTTCAAAGCTATGGATGACGCCGGGGCGCGGTATCCCCCGTGGGGCGGGTCTTGCCTCCTCCCCCTGGAGGGGGAGGACCGTCATGAACCGACATCTTCCATGCGTGGGAATAGAACAGCGGCGCGGGGCATTGGTCCGTGGTGGAACGTCCACGGTGGCCATCGCCGTGGACGTCTGTCGTTTCACAGAAGGAGTCCTCATGACCGACCGCACCATCGGCTACATCGTCGGCAGCATCTCGTCGACCTCGATCAACCGCCGTCTCGCCAAGGCGCTCGAGCGCCTCGCCCCCGAGGGCACGACCCTCGTCGAGATCCCGATCAAGGACCTCCCCTTCTACTCGCCGGACTTCGACGCCGACTATCCGCAGGTCGCGCGCGACTTCAAGCAGGCGATCGACGAGGTCGACGGCGTCATCATCGTGACCCCCGAGTACAGCCGCTCGATCCCGGGCGTCCTCAAGAACGCCCTCGACTGGGCCGCACGTCCGTGGGGCCAGGGCTCGTTCAACGGCAAGCCGACGGCCGTCATCGGCACGTCCGGCGGTCCGATCGGCACCGCGGCCGCGCAGCAGCACCTCAAGGCGATCCTCAGCCACTACAACGCGCCGACCCTCGGTCAGCCCGAGGGCTACGTGCAGTCGCTTCCGGGCGTCTTCGCCGACTCCGGCGAGGTCTCCGACGAGCGCACCGCCGAGTTCCTGGTCGGCTACCTCGAGGCGTTCAACACCCTCGTCGACCGCTACGCGAAGGTCGCCGTCGCGGCCTGACACCCACGCGTCCGCGTCGAACCCACCCTCCAGCGACAGCTGCGCCGGGGTGGGTTCGGCGTCTGCGGGCGGGCTCGGACGTCAGGTCAGCCCGTGTCGGTGCGCGTAGACGACGGCGGCCACCCGATCTCGCGCGCCGAGCTTCTGCAGCACGTTCGACACGTGCGTCTTCACCGTCGCCTCGCCGATGAAGAGGCGCTCGGCGATCTCGGCGTTGCTCATCGCCTGCGCCACGAGTCGCAGCACTTCGGCCTCCCGCTCGGTGAGGTCGACGGCGATCCCCGCCGGAGTCGTCCGCGCGTCGGTCGACGCGGCCGGCGTCGCGGCGGGCGACGTGGTCGAGGCGAAGCGCTCGATGACGCGGCGGGTCACCTCCGGCGCCAGGAGCGCGTCGCCGGCTGCCGCGACGCGCACCGCCGTGACGAGCTCCTCGGGTCCGGCGTTCTTGAGCAGGAACCCGCTCGCCCCGGCCGCGAGCGCCTCGAACAGGTAGTCGTCGCGGTCGAAGGTGGTCACGATCACGACGGCCGACGGGATCTCCGCGTCCGTCACGATGCGCCGCGTCGCCTCGATCCCGTCGATCCCCGGCATCTGCACGTCCATGCAGATGACGTCGGGACGAAGAGCGGATGCCGCAGCCACCGCTGCCGCGCCGTCCGATGCCTCCCCGACGACCGCGATGTCGTCCTGGGCCTCGAGGATCATCCGGAACCCGGCCCGCATGACGGCGTGATCGTCGACGAGGAGCACCCGCACGGGCTCGCCGCTCATGCGATCACCGCCGTCCGCACCGGGACCCGCAGTCGCACGAGGAAGCCTCCGCGGGCGCGAGGCCCGACTTCGATCGTGCCGCCGGACGCCGCAGCGCGCTCGCGCATGCCGACGATGCCCAAGCCCGTGCGGCCGCCGGTCGGAGTGAGACGGCCCGAGTTCACGATCTCGAGTTCGACGGTGTCGTCGGCATAGCGCAGCCGGACGTCGGCCTCGGCATCCGGGCCGCCGTGGCGCCGGGCGTTCGTGAGGGCCTCCTGCGCGACGCGGAACAGGTTGACCTGCACGAGCTCGGGCAGAGCGACGGGCTCGCCGATGACGGACAGGGTCGTCGGGAGCCCGTTGTCGCGGGCGTGCGCGACGAGGGCCGAGAGGTCGTCGAGCCGCACGGTCGAGCCGTCGACCGGCTCGCCGCCCGGACCGCGGAGCGTCTCGAGCAGCTGACGCAGCTCGGCGAGGGCGGCGCGCGCCGAGGTCTCGACACCGACGAGCGCGGTGCGCGCGGCATCCGGATCCCGCTCCATCACGGCCCGCGCCGCGCCCGCCTGCACGCCCATCGCCGACACGTGGTGCGCGACGACGTCACGCAGCTCGCGGGCGATCCGCACGCGATCGAGCGCGACGGCCTGCGCGGCGGTGACCTCGCGCTCCTCTTCGAGCTCTCGCGTGCGCTCTTCGAGCGCCGCCCGCTCGAGGGCGGCGGCATACGCCCGGTCGCCCATGAAGAACGCACCGCCGAAGTACGCCGCGTTCACGAGCAGCTGGATCAGGGTGAAGGCGACGAACGGCGAGAAGATCCCGACCCGCGAGAGGCCCTCGTCGCTCGGCGCCGTCGCGGCCTGGAACATCGAGACGATGAGCCAGAGGAACATGCCCGCGATGATGATCGCCCGCGTGAGCGTCGCGCGCCGCCGATCGTCCGTCCACGCTCCCACCGTGTACATCGCGATGAACAGGGTGATGTTGCCGACGTACAGCTCGGGGATGCGCATGATCCCGCCGCCGATGAACGCGCCGGCCACGATGAACGCGACGGTCATCGGGTAGCGCCGGCGCACCGCCAGAGGGGCTGCGACGGCGACCGAGTACAGCAGCGCCCACTGCAGACCGGGGGTGTCCTCGCCGTAGACGCCCGCGATCGATCCGAGCGCGGCGCTCAGCACCGCACCCACGACGAGGGAGCCGGCGAGCCAGACGTCGGCGCGGAGGCCCTCGCGCGTGACGGGCGGACGCCGGAGAGATGCGGAGTCGGACATGCGTCCACGCTACGGGGGGCTCGGCGCACCGGGCATCCCCCTTAGGGCGGAGACCGGGATCGTGCAAGGGGGTGGTGCCGAGGCCGGGGGCGGCGCTGGGCTGGGGCGGACAGGAACGGAGGATGCCATGACAGATCGTCAGGATCCGTACACCGTCGCTCTCATCGTCGGGAGCGTCTCGAAGCCCTCATTGAACCGCCGCCTCGCCAATGCGCTGGTCGGGCTCTCGGCCGATGCCGGCCTGCGCATCACAGACGTGCCGATCGGGCAGCTGCCCTTCTTCGGCGCCGAGATGCAGACGGGTGAGGACTACCCCGCGGTCGGCCGCGGCTTCAAAGAGGCGATCGACGCCGCCGACGCGCTGCTGATCGTGACACCCGAGTACAACCGATCGATCCCGGGCGTGCTGAAGAACGCGATCGACTGGGCGTCGCGCCCGGAGGGCGAGAACTCGTTCCCCGGCACGCCGGTCGCGGTCATCGGCGCCAGCGAGGGCGCCGTGTCGACCGCCGTCGCGCAGAACCACCTCAAGGCGATCCTCCTCTCGCAGGGGGCGCTCGTGCTGGGCGCACCCGAGGCGTACATCCGGTACCGGACGGGGCTCATCGCCGACGACGGCACCGTGACCGACGAATCGACGCGCACGTTCCTGGCGGGCTTCCTGGAGGCCTTCCACGACCTCATCATGAGATCACCGGTCGCCGTCGCGACATGAGCGACGGATGCCGCGGCATCCGTCACCACTGGAAAGGAAGACACCATGACCAGAGGACGAATCGTCATCGACCTGTTCACGACGCTGGACGGCGTGGCGCAAGGGCCGGGCGGACCCGATGAGGACACGTCGGGTGGATTCCGCTGGGGCGGCTGGCAGGCGCCTTTCCCCGACAGCATGGTGGGGGAGCAGGTCGCCGCCTACATCGGCTCGATGGACGCGATGCTTCTCGGTCGCCGCACCTACGACATCTTCGCGGACTACTGGCCGAAGCACACCGACGGACCCGACGGCTTCATCGGCCGCACGTTCGATGAAGTGCCGAAGTACGTCGCCTCGCGGACGGACTTCAGCCCGGAATGGACGGGCACGACGCGGCTGGGCGACGACGTCGTCGCCGAGGTCGATGCGCTCCGCGATCAGCACTCCGAGGTCCACGTCATCGGCAGCGTCGATCTCGTGCAGACCCTGCTCGAGTCCGCGACCTACGACGAGCTGAAGCTCTGGGTGCACCCGGTCGTGCTCGGCGAAGGGAAGAAGGTCTTCCCCGACGGGGCAGCGGCCGCGCGACTGCGGCTCATCGAGCCGCCGCTCGTGGGCGATCAGGGTGTCGTGCAGCTCCGCTACGCCCCGGCGGGCGAGCCGACGACGGGCAGCATGGATCCCGACGCCGACTGAGTCCCGCCGGCCGCGGCGGGGGAGAGCGGATGCCGCGGGCCGGGCGCGCTAACGTGCGGCCATGGCCGAGGCATCCGTCGTCGAAGAGAGACGCAGGCGCGACGTGCCCGTCGGCGTCGTCATGGTGGGCATGGCGGCGATCGTGTGGTGGCCCGCTTTCACGCTGGGAGCCTGGGGCGAGATCTTCTTCGACGACATCCTCGCTCTGTGGGCGGCGTCGACGGCGGCGTTCGTCTTCGTCCTGGTGGAGCGAAGGCCGGTCGGCGGGCGACTCGTCCGGGCGTTCCTCCTTCTGCTGCCGTCGGCGTGGCTGCTGCTGAACTTCGTCGTCGCCGACGACACCGAGGACCTCACCGTCGCGGTCATCGATCTCATCGCGATCGCGGCTGTTGTCGTCGGGATCCCGTTCACGCTCTGGGTGCTCGTGCGCATCGTCTGGCCCGACTTCGCGACCGAGACGAGGCGCCGCACGAAATGGCTCATCGGCTCGGTCGTCCTCGGCGTCGCGGCGATCTCCCTCGTCCTCGGGATCAACCAGGCGCGGTTCCTCACGTGCGAGGACTTCTCGATCAGCGGCAACTCCGAGCCGCCCGGCTGCGTGCACCTGCAGGACTAGAAGATCATCGGCCGATCGTCGTCGTCTTCCTGCCCGACGAAGTCGAGGTCGACGACGACGGGCACGTGGTCGCTCGGCGCCTCGCCCTTGCGCTCGTCACGGTGGATGGTCGCCCCCGTGACGGCGTCGGCGAGGGCGTGCGAGCCCAGGATGAAGTCGATCCGCATGCCCTCGTTGCGCGGGAACCGCAGCTGCTTGTAGTCCCAGTACGTGTACCCGGTCGGGATCAGGGGGCGCACGACATCCTGGAGCCCCGCGGACTCGAGCGCCGCGAACGCCTCGCGCTCGGGCGGCGAGACGTGGGTCGCGAACCCCTGGACCACCGTCGGGTCGCCGTTGTCGGCGTCCGTCGGCGCGATGTTGAAGTCGCCGACGAGCGCCAAGGCGAGGTCGGGGTTCTGCGCGAGGGTCTCCTGCGTGTAGCCCGTCAGCGCGGCGAGCCACTCGAGCTTGTAGAAGTAGTGGGGGTCGCCGAGGGATCGGCCGTTGGGCACGTAGAGACTCCACACCTCGACGCCGTCGATCGTCGCGCCGAGCGCGCGCGCCTCCTGCGGGGCATCCGGACCCTCGTGGCCCTTGGCGAACCCGGGCATGCCGGGGAAGGCCGTCCGCACGTCCGTCATCGGGCTGCGGCTGGCGATCGCGACCCCGTTCCACTGGGAGAACCCGTGCGCCTCCACGTGGAAGCCGGCGTCCTCGAAGGCCGCGAACGGGAACTGCTCGACCTTGCACTTGATCTCCTGCATGGCGAGCACATCGATGTGCTCGCGCACCGCGAACTCGACCGTCCGGTCGACGCGGGCGCGGATGGAGTTGACGTTCCAAGTGGCCAGACGCATTGCTCCAGCGTAGCCAGTGGTTGTGACGCACCCCCCGCTGGGTCTACCCTCTTTCCCAACGAGCTGGGGGCTACCGGGGATCCTATTCACCGATAGAGGAGCTCAGATGTCACGCACGACCGAAAACGAGGTGCGCGCACCGCGCACACCCACATCAGATCGTCGGCGCATCGCGCTGGCGATCCTCGCGGGCGGAGCCGTCCTCGGCGTCGGCGCCGC
>JBEVLS010000231.1:0-3207 GCA_040509015.1 Microbacterium sp. | reverse complement strand
GACAAGCTGTTCGTCCCCACCGACCAGCTCGATCTGCTCTCGCGCTACGTCGGCGGTGAGGCCCCTCAGCTGTCCAAGATGGGCGGCAGCGACTGGGCGCAGGCCAAGGGCAAGGCGCGCAAGGCGGTCCGCGACATCGCGGTCGAGCTCGTCAAGCTCTACTCGGCCCGAATGGCGGCCAAGGGCTACGCGTTCGGCCCCGACACACCGTGGCAGCGCGAGCTCGAAGAGGCGTTCCCGTTCGCGGAGACCCCTGACCAGCTGCAGACGATCGACGAGATCAAGGCCGACATGGAGAAGCCGATCCCGATGGATCGCCTGCTGTCGGGCGACGTCGGGTTCGGAAAGACCGAGGTCGCCGTCCGGGCGGCGTTCAAGGCGATCCAGGACGGCAAGCAGGTCGCGATGCTCGTCCCCACGACGCTGCTCGTCAAGCAGCACCTCGAGACCTTCAGCGAGCGCTTCGCCGGATTCCCCGTCAAGGTGCGCGCCCTGTCGCGCTTCCAGACCGACAAGCAGGCCCGCGAGATCCTGGCGGGTCTCACCGACGGCACAATCGACATGGTCATCGGGACCCACCGCATCCTCACCGAGAAGGTCATCTTCAAAGACCTCGGGCTCATGATCATCGACGAGGAGCAGCGCTTCGGCGTCGAGCACAAGGATGCGCTGAAGAAGCTCAAGACGAACGTCGACATCCTCGCGATGAGCGCGACCCCGATCCCTCGCACCCTCGAGATGGCCGTCACCGGCATCCGGGAGATGTCGACGCTGCAGACCCCGCCCGAGGACCGGCATCCGATCCTGTCGTTCGTCGGGCCTCGAAACGACAAGCAGATCGCCGCCGCCATCCGCCGCGAGCTGCTGCGCGAGGGCCAGATCTTCTTCGTGCACAACCGCGTGCAGTCGATCCAGAGGGTCGCCGCCGAACTCGCCGAGCTCGTGCCCGAGGCGCGCATCGCCGTCGCGCACGGCCAGATGGGCGAGCACGCCCTCGAAGAGGTCGTCGACGCGTTCTGGGAGCGCCGTTTCGACGTGCTCGTGTGCACCACGATCGTCGAGACGGGCCTGGACATCTCGAACGCGAACACGATCATGATCGACCGCGCCGACAAATATGGTCTCTCGCAGCTGCACCAGCTGCGCGGTCGCGTGGGGCGTGCGCGCGAGCGCGCCTACGCGTACTTCCTGTACGACGAGCAGAAGCCGCTGTCCGAGACCGCGGCCGACCGTCTCGAGACGATCGCCGTCAACAACGACCTGGGTTCGGGCATGCAGGTGGCGCTGAAGGACCTCGAGATCCGCGGCGCGGGCAACCTGCTCGGCGCCGAGCAGGCCGGACACATCGCCGGCGTCGGGTTCGACCTGTACCTGCGCATGATCGGCGAAGCCGTCTCGGCGTTCCGCGGCGACGACGTCGAGGGTCCGACAGAGCTGCGACTCGAGCTGCCTGTGCAGGCGCGCATCCCCGAGTCCTACATCGACAGCGAGCGGCTGCGCCTCGAGGCCTACCAGAAGCTCTCCGCCGCGGCATCCGTCACCGCGAAGGACGACGCGATCCATCTCGTCGTCGACGAGCTCACCGACCGGTACGGCGATCTGCCCCCCGAGGTCGACGGGCTCCTCGCCGTCGCGCGGCTCCGCCGCCGTGCCGCGAAGGCGGGGCTCGCCGACGTCGTCGCCATGGGACCCAACCTGCGCGTCGCCCCGGCGAACCTGCCCGACTCGATGCGCGTGCGCCTGCAGCGCCTGCACCCCAAGGCGAAGCTGCTGCAGGGCGGCGAGGCGCTCGTGGTGCCCTTGCCGACCGCCGGTGGCGAGGCGATGACGGATGCGGCGCTCATCGCCTGGGTCGCCCAGCTCATCGACCAGCTCTGGCCCGAGAAGGTCGCCGAGCCCGCGACCGCCGGATGAGCCGATCGCGGCGGGTGTAGAAAAGAGCCACGTCGCGAAGGGGGCCTCAGTGGTCGACACCGATGCGCCGCGCCCCCGGCTCGCGAGGCGCGCGTTCGATGCCATCGACATCGCGGCCACCGCACTGTTCGGCATCGAGGGTGCGGCCGCCGCAGCCCATGCGGGCCTCGACCTGCTCGGTGTCGTCGCCGTCGGATTCATCGTCGCGCTCGCCGGCGGCATCCTCCGCGACGTCCTCCTGGGAGACCTCCCGCCGGCGGCCTTCCGTTCACCCAGCCGCATCGTCGCGGCGCTCGCGGCGGCGCTGACGACGTTCGTCGTCCTGGGGGTCGTCGACCGCATCCCCGAGCTGCTGCTGACGACGATGGATGCGGTCGGGCTGGCGCTCTTCGCCGTGACGGGAGCGCAGAAGGCGGCCGAGCGAGGGGCGAACCTCTGGGTGGTGACGATCCTCGGCGCCGTCACGGCGACGGGCGGCGGCGCCGTGCGCGACATCATCCTCGATCGCACGCCCTACGTCTTCTCGGAGAGCGTCTACGCGACGGCCGCGCTCGCCGGCGCCCTGGCGGTGGGCATCCTGCTGCGCACCACGAGACGAACGGCGCTGGCTCTCTGGGTCGGATTCGGCGTCGTGTTCGTCCTGCGGATGCTCGCGGTGCTGCTCGGATGGGAGCTTCCGCGCATCCTGTGAGGTGCTGTCGGCAGCAAACCGGCGCGCCGCAACTAAACTGTCGAGGTCATGTCCTCCCTGTTCGACTGCCGCGACGACTCGCAGCTGCTGCCCGGCCTCCGCGAGGCGCGTCGGGCGATCGCCCGAGGTGAGCTCGTCGTCCTGCCGACCGACACCGTCTACGGCGTCGCCGCCGACGCGTTCGACGCCGCCGCGGTGCAGCGCCTCCTCGACGCGAAGGGGCGCGGCCGCCAGTCGCCTCCGCCCGTGCTGGTGTCGGGCGTCAACACCCTTCGCGCCCTGGTCGCCGACCTCCCCGAACCCGTCGAGCGGCTCGTCGAGGAGTTCTGGCCCGGCGGGCTGACGATCGTCCTCCCCGCCCAGCCGTCGCTCACGTGGGACCTCGGCGAGACCCACGGGACGGTGGCGGTGCGCATGCCCGCCAACCGTTTCGCGCTCGAGCTGCTCGAAGAGACCGGCCCGCTCGCCGTCTCGAGCGCCAACCTGACCGGCAAATCCGCCGCCGTGCTGATCCACGAGGCGCAGGACATGCTCGGCGACAGCGTCTCGGTCTACCTCGACGGCGGCCCGTCCGCCACGGGCGTCTCGTCGACGATCGTCGA
>JBEVLS010000230.1:0-4846 GCA_040509015.1 Microbacterium sp. | reverse complement strand
CCCGACATCGCCGACACCGACACGACCGTGATCTGGATCGGCGGACCTCCGTACGGCGACATCGAGTGGCGCGGCACCTGGCCGGAGTTCAACCTGCGCAACGACATCCATGCCGCGAACGTCGTGTTCGGATCGGGCATCGACATCTGGCAGGTGCCCTCCAACGTCTACCGACTGGCGAGCGTCGGCTACGCCGAGCTGCGTCGCCGGGTCGAGCCGCACGGCGAGCTCGGTCGCTACCTGGCGCAGACGGTCGTGGACTTCAACACGCGTCATCATCGCGTGCCGGTCGAGTCGCGCTCGCTGGGCGATTCGCCCGCCATCGCGCTCATGCTGGACCCGTGGTGCGCGTCCTTCCGACGTCAGAGCCCCGTGCGCTTCACCGATGACGGGCACTGCGTGCCGTCGGAGCGCGGTGGGGACGTCCTCGTCGTGGAGCAGATCGACGTGCGCTTCTTCCTGGAGGACATGTTCGCCAAGCTCGCCGAGTTCGGCGAGGCGGAATCGGCAGGTCAGGTGCTCGCCGGCCCCGTGCTGTGACGCCGGACCAGTTCGCCGCGCAGCCAGACGGGCTCTGCGGCGGGTGCCCCGGTGAGAGCGCCGTGCACGTGCTCCCAGGCGAGAGTCCCGAGGCGGTCCTGCGGCACCGAGACCGTCGTGAGGTGGGGTCTGGTGAAGCGTGCGAAAGGGATGTCGTCGACGCCCACGACCGAGATCCTCTGCGGCACGGGCACTCCCAGATCGTCCAGGCGCGAGAGCAGCCCGATCGCAACGAGGTCGTTGAACGCGATGACCGCCGTGGCATCGCTGGAGAGCACGTCGTCGGCGACGTCCCACCCCGCGTCGAGGGACCAGCCCACCTCTCTGCGGTCGATGACCATGCCGGCGTGGCGCCGGGCCGCGTCGTCGAGGCCGGCGAGGCGCAGTCTGTTCGAGGCGCTGGCGATCGGACCGCCGAGATAGAGGATGCGGCGGTGCCCGAGCTCTGCGAGATGGTCGGCCACGAGCCCCACCGCGTGGCGGTAGTCCATGGACACCTGCGGCACGGCGGTTTCGGGGACGGGCCGGTTGACGAGGGCGACCGGGCCGCCCTGTCGCAGGACCGTGGCGAGGTCGTCGTCATCCATGCGCGGCGCGCACAGGAGGAGGGCGTCGCAGCGCCGACGCGCGTCGATGGCGATCCTCATCTCGGCGTCGGCGTCCTCCTGGGTGTCCGCGACGAGGATCTGGTAGCCGTCCGCCGCGGCGGCTCTGGTCGCTCCCTGCAGGATCGCCTGGAACATCGGGTTGCCGAGGTCGGGCACGACGACGGCGACGGTGTTCGTGCGCCCGAGCGACAGATTGCGCGCCGTCTCGCTCGGACGATAGGCGAGGTCGGACATCGCCGTCCGGACGCGCTCCGCCAGGCGCGGATCCACGGTCGCGTGCCGGTTCACGACGCGCGACACCGTCGCACGCGAGACGCCGGCCGTGCGCGCGACGTCGGCGATCGTCGCGGGCCGCGAGGAGTCCGGAAGTGTCATCGCGGTCGTCCCCCGTCGTCGAGCCGTCAGGGCCGCTCCGCGGCATCCTGTCCACCATTCTCACCCAGCAACCGGTTTCTGCGCGGGTGACGCGCCCCGCCCGGAGTCTCCGGGCCCTCCCCGAAAGGATGCGACCGCATGGCCGCCCACCCTCTGTACTCGCCCCTCGAACTCCACTTCGCCGGGCCTTCCGAGCCGATCCCCGCCGATCGCGTCCCGCTCCGCGTGTGGTTCCGCCATGAGGGCGGAACGGAGGTCGTCGTGCCCGGCTTCTGGGACGGCGCCGACCGCTACGCGGTGCGCTTCAGTCCCGAGATCGCAGGGGAGTGGCGGTGGACGTCGGAGTCCGAGGAGCCCGCACTCGCCGGCGTGACGGGGTCGTTCGACGCCGACGGCGCCGACGGTCACGGGCCCGTGCGCGTCGCGCACGCGTTCCACTTCGCCCACGCCGACGGCACGCCGTTCCGACCCGTCGGCGCGACCGCGTACAACTGGCTGCACCAGGACGAGCCCCTCTTCTCGGAGACCCCGGGCGTCCTCGCCGAGGCGGGGTTCAACAAGTTCCGCTTCATGGTCTTCCCGCAGGCGGGCGGGCATGTCGAGCACTTCCCCGACCTGCTGCCGTTCGAGAAGGACGCGGACGGCGCGTGGGACGTCTCGAGGCCGGTCATCGCCTTCTTCCGACGGCTCGACGACGCGGTGCGTCGCCTGGGCGAGGCGGGGATCGAGGCCGACGTCCTGGTGTTCACGTCGTACGACGGCGGGCGCTTCGGGCTCGACGGGCTGTCCGAAGAGCAGGATGCCGCCTACCTCCGCTACGTGATGGCGCGCCTGTCGGCATTCCCGAACGTGTGGTGGTCGCTGTGCAACGAGTTCGACATCCTGACCGATCGAAGCGCGGCGCGGTGGGACCGGATGGGTGAGATCCTCCACGTCGAGGACCCGCACGACCACCTCCGCTCCATCCACAACTGGATGGAGCTGCACGACCACAACCAGCCGTGGGTCACCCACGCGTCCATCCAGAACGGCGACGCCACGATCGCATTCGGACGTGCATCGATCTACCGCGACGCGTACCGCAAGCCGATCGTCCTCGACGAGATCAAGTACGAAGGCGACATCGCCGACCGCTGGGGCCATCTCACGGGCGAGCAGCTCGTCCACCAGTTCTGGATCGCGACGGTCGCCGGCTGCTACGCCTCGCACGGTGAGAGCTTCCTGCTGCCCAACGGTTCGCTCCACATGGTGCAGGGCGGTCCGCTGCAGGGCGAGAGTCCCGCGCGACTCGGGTTCCTGCGTGCGCTCCTCGACGATCTCGTCGTCCCGGGGCTCGACCCGATCGACAAGTGGGACGATCCGGCCTTCGTCGCGGGCCACCCCCGCCGGCAGTACGTGCAGTACCTGGGGGACTCGGATGCCGAGACCTGGACGTTCCGCCTGCCTCAGGGCAACAAGGGCGATCGGCTCGAAGTGGGTGACGCGTTCGAGGTCGACGTCATCGACACCTGGAACATGACGGTCACACCGGTCGGGAGCACGTTCGCGCTGACGGACGTGCAGCGCAACGAGGCGTTCGCGGGGGGCTCGACCCCCGTCGAGCTGCCGCGCGGAGGCGGTCGCCTCGCGCTGCGGATCACGCGCACGGAGTGACGCGCGGGATCAGCGGCCCGGCAGGTCGCGCGCGTCGCTCGCGCGCACGCGGAACCAGAAGCTGAGCTCGCGGGTCGCGCGCAGGACGTGGTCGGCGTCGTCCGAGTCCTCGAGATCGTCGAACGTGCTCCGGAACCCGTCCGGCGCGGGGCCCTCCGCCTCGCGCACCCGCTCGTAGCCCATCGTCCATTCCTCGAACTGCCGGGCCTCGGGGTGACCGTCGATCATGACCCTGACGCCGGTGTGGCGGGGGTCCCGGCCGATGCGTGCGACGAGGTCGCGGACGGGGCCCTCGGGACCCTCGAGGAACTGGATGAATCGGCCCCGCCGGTAGAGCAGGATGCCGGTGATCCCGTCACGGGCGTTCGCTCGCCGACTCTGCTCGAGCAGAGCCTCGAGGCGGGGATCGTCGAAGGGCTCGACCGCGGTGCTGACATAGACGAGCGAATACAGCTGCGCGGCGCTGACGTCGGGGGCGGTCATGCGTCGTCCCGCTCGAGTGACGAGTCCTGGACCGCGCTCATCGCCTGATCCAGCGTCGGGTACCGGCCGATCGGCTGCGTGTGCACGTCGAGCGCGAGGAACTCGCCGCCGGCCTGCCGATCGATGCAGCCGAGGAAGCGGCCGGGGATGCTGCCGACGTAGAAGCCGTCGTCGACGCGCGCCCACACGATGTCGGGCGAGCCGTTGTGCGTCTCCACTGCGGTCCTCCTCCGGGCCTCTTCGCTCGATCTCAGCCTAAGCGGCACCGCCGACAGCGGGGCCGTCAGTCCGCGGGCGGTCTGCGCAGTCTCTTGACGTCGGTGCGCCGCTGCTTCGCCTTGAGGCGCCTCTCCTTCGAGCCGCGGCTCGGGGTCGTCGGCCGGCGCTTCGGAGCGGGCGGACGGATCGCGTCGGCGACGATCGCCGCGAGGCGGGCGCGCGCGGCATCCCTGTTGCGCAGCTGCGCCCGGTGCTCGGATGCCGCGATCGTCAGCACGCCGCCGACCAGGCGCCCGGCGAGGCGATCGAGCAGACGCTCGCGCTGGACCGGCGAGAGGGCGCTCGAGCCCGCCGCGTCCCAGAGGAGCTCGACCCGCGAGTCCGCCGTGTTGACGCCCTGCCCGCCTGGCCCCGACGACCGCGAGAAGCGCCACGAGAGCTCGGACTCGGGAATCGTGACCGCGTCCGACACCCGCAGACCGGGGCGGAGGGGAGCGGGCATCCGTCCATCATCCTCGTGATCGGGCGTCAGTCGACCCTGCGGTAGCGGATGTGCGTGGCCAGGGGCGAGTGCAGCACCTCGACGGGAGCGAACCCGAAGCGGTCGATGTCGTCGAAGAGGCGCTCGCCGGATCCCAGCAGGACCGGCGCGATGTCGAGCGTGAGTTCGTCGATGACGCCCGCCGCGAGGGCCTGGCGCACCGTCGAGGCGCCGCCGGCGATGTCGACCCCGGCGCCGTCGGCCGCCTCCTGTGCGCGGGCGTACGCGGCGTCGAAGCCGTCGGTGACGAAATGGAACGTCGTGCCGCCCTGCATCTCGATCGGCTCGCGCGCGTGATGCGTGAGGACGAAGACGGGTGCGTGATACGGCGGCTCGTCGCCCCACCACCCGCGCCAGTCCTCGTCCCATCCGCCGCGGATCGGTCCGAACATGTTGCGGCCCATCACGTACGCGCCCCGGGGTCGCA
>JBEVLS010000229.1:0-7688 GCA_040509015.1 Microbacterium sp. | reverse complement strand
AGCATCGAGCGCCGGGAGGAGTCGTCGTGAGCTACATCAAGGGATTCGATCCCGATACCCTGCGCGAAGTCGTGGATGAGCAGGAGTGCGCGGAGCGCCTCGACGAGATCGGCGAGCAGCGCAGCCTGCCCGCTCTGCTCGAGCGCGTGTGGCTGCTGAAGGTGCTCGGACGCCTCGACGACTCCCTCGTGCTGTCGGAGCAGTCCGTGCGCGTCGCCCGCATGGCCGGCACCCGCAAGGACCTCCTCCGCGCCCGCATCCTGCACGCCTCCGTGCAGCAGATGCGCGGCGCCTACGCGGCTGCCGACCAGGAGCTCACGATGTGCGCCGAAGAGGCCGAGGGCCAGGGCTGGTCGGGCATCGCGGCGTTCGCGCTCCAGCACCGGGGCAAGGTCAACTTCGACGCCGGCGACTTCGACGCCGCGCGCACGGACTTCAAGCGCGCTCTGTTCCTGCGTCAGGATGCCGGTGCGGTGGACGAGCAGCTCGAATCGACCCTTCTCGCGATCGACGCGGCAGACCGCCGGCGCGTATCCACCAGCCTCGTCGGCTGAATGTCGTAGATCCGTTCTAGCCTCTCGACCATGTCGGAACTGCAGCGCGTGCGCGGATGGGCGGAAGCCCTCATCCGCACTCATCTGGATCCCTCCTGGTCGTTCGCGTTCGACAACGCGAAGAGGCGCGCGGGCCTGTGCGATTACACGCGCAAGCGCATCAGCGTCTCGCGGTACCTCGCCGCGCGGTACGACGACGACGAGAACCACCAGACGCTCCTGCACGAGGTCGCCCATGCCCTCGCCGGTCCGGCCGCGGGGCACGGCGTCGTGTGGAAGCGCATCGCGCGCGACCTGGGTTACGTCGGCGGCACGACCCACCACGGCGAGACGGCGGTCGAGCTCGCCCCGTGGGTCGGCACGTGCCCTGTCGGCCACGTCGCGTATCGCCACCGGCGTCCCACCCGGGCGACGTCGTGCGCGAAGTGCGCACCGCGCTTCGACGAGCGCAATCTCTTCTCGTGGGCGCGGCGCGAGATCACGACCGCCGCGCGGCTCGCGGCGATGACGCCGCGCTGACGCTCAGGCGGCGACGAACACGCCGTCGCGAAGGACCGGCACGACGGATGCCGCGTCGACTGCGGCGGCATCGAGGACGATGTCGCGCTCGCCCCGGTCGACGAGCTCCTGGCCCGACCCGCTGGCGGTGAGCAGATGACGCGCGGCTCCGCGCAGGCCCCGGAACGACTCGCCCGCCGCAGCAGCCTCAGGGGACGTTTGTTCGACGCCGAGCAGACCGAGCGCGTCGATGACGGCCCCGGAACCGAGCTGGTCCTCGACGGCGAAGCGCAGCGTGCCGTCGGCGCCGCGCTCCCCCGCGGCGATCACGGCGATGCTCGTGCGGGCGCCGCGTCGCCGCTGCTCGTCGAGAGCGGCGCGGGCGACCGCCGAGGCGTCGCGCAGGCCGCCCAGCATGACCACTGCGCCCGAATCGGCGGCCGCACGCGCGACGGGTGCCCCGTTGATCGACGTCGCGAAGGTGTCGGCGAGCGCGACGCTCTCGCCGCGGGCGACGGCATCCGTCACCGTCGTCGAGAATCGCAGCACGTCGACGACGATCACGATGTCGGATGCCGCCAGCCGGCCGAGCCCTTCGACGCCCCACTCGAAGCGGACCTGATACCGGTGCTGGTCGAACGCGTGCATCCCTCGAGACTAAGCGCGCTCAGTTGCCGATGAAGAGCACAGTGATGAGCATCGCGATGATCACGGTGTTGAACGCGAACGACACCAGAGTGTGGCCGGTGACGAGGCGACGCGGGCCGGGCAGGGTCAGCGAGACGTCCGACGTCGAGAACGTCGTCTGCACCTGCGCCGCGAGATACATGTAGTCCGAGAAGAGCCTCCCGTGACCCTTGCCCGGGAAGTCGAAGCCTCCGTCCGTGACGTCGAACCGCGCGTAGTGGACGGCGTAGGCGACGAGGGTCACCGACCAGGACGCCCCGACGACGAGGATGCTGAAGAACACGGTGACCGGCTCGGCCTCCAGCCCCGGCCACAGCGTGAAGACGAGCACGGCCGCGATGGCGATGATCGACCACTGCACGGCGATCGTCGGGCCGGTGCCCGAGAGGATCGCCCCGACCCGGCTCGCCCGATCGCCGGGGTTGCTCGCCAGGAGCGTCGCGCGAAGACGCTCGGCATCGAGCGGGCCGAACACCCGCAGCGTGTGCACGAGATAGGCGATCGACCACGCGGCGGAGAAGGCGAAGACGCACAGCACCGCGAGATCGGGCCGCAGCGATCCGCCCGTGATGATCGCGTAGACGACGAGGGTGATGATGGCGGAACTCGCGCCGGCGCCGCACGCGAGCCCCAGGCGGACGACGTCGCGAGCGGCGCGCGGAACGCGGAATTCGGGCGCGGTCTCGTCGGCGCCGACGGGGGAAGACGTCACAGAGTCAGATTGCCATGGAGATCGGTGGGCGCGCACGTCGGTGCGACACTGGACCCATGCGCATCCTGCTGAAGCTCGAGATCGACTGCGATCCGGATGCCGCCTGGCGGGCGCTCCACTCCCCCCGCGCCGTCGCCGAACTCTACGGCCCGATCATGGACCTCGCCCCGCTCGACCCGGACGGCCTCCCCACGGCGATGGGAGCGGGAGCGGATGTGCCCGTGGCCCTCTCGATGTTCGGGGTCGTGCCGATGGGGCGCCAGCTCATCCATGTGAGCGAGCGCTTCGTCGACGAGCCGGCCGGCCAGGTGCGCATCCTCCGCGACAGCGGCATCCCGCTGACCGGTCCGCTCGCGAGCCTGGACGTCTGGGACCACCAGATGGCGATCTCGCCGGTCGCCGGCCGCCCCGACCGCACCCTGTGGCGCGATCGCCTCGTCATCGGCGGCCCGACGGCCGTCGCCCTGTGGCCGCTGCTGTGGAGCACGTGGCAGTGGCGCGGCGCCCGCATCCGGGCGATGGCCCCGACCTGGGCGCACGACCCCGAGCCCGCGTCGGACTGACCGCACTACTCGGCGAGGGCCTCGACCGGCGCGACGCGTGTCGCGAGCCGCGTCGGCACCACCGCCGCGACGAGGGTGAGCACGGTCGTGGCGACGACGATCGCGACGATCGGCCACACCGGGATCGCCGGCAGCACGAAGGTCGGCGACATCCACAGCGGCGGCATGGCCACCGAGCCGAGCAGCGACTGCGCCCCGGCCCAGCCGTAGACGACGCCCAGCACGAGACCCGTGATCGTCGCGGCGATCGTGATGTGGGCGGCTTCGAGCAGCACCATCCGGCGCACCTGCGCGTTCGAGACGCCGAGGGCACGCAGCAGTCCGAGCTCACGACGTCGCTGCACGACGCCGATCGTGAGCAGATTCACCAGGCCCACCGCGGCGATGACGGCCGACACCGCGACCAGGCCCATCATGATGGCCGAGAACGTGTCGATGAGCAGGATCATGTCGCGCGGCGCCTCGCCGCCCCCCGAGGCGACGATGACGCTCTTGGTCGTCTCGAGCGCGACGGCGAACATCGTCACGAGGGTGACCCCCATCACGACGCCGATCGCCATGCGACTCGACCGCTCGGCGTAGCGCAGCGCGTTCTCGGCGGCGAGGCGGGCGGCAGCCGACTGACCGAACCAGCGTCCGACGAGCCGGAGCACGGGCGGCATGACGAGCGTCGCGCCGAGGGCGAGTCCGGTGAACGACAGGATGCCGCCGAAGAAGGCGACCACGACGCCGAGCGGTGTCACGAGCCCGGCGAGGATCCCCAGTGCCAGAAGCGCCGCGCCCACGCCGAGCAGGACGAACGCCGCGACATTGCGACCGGTGCGCCGCGAGACGACCTCGTGCGAGGTCTCGACGGATCCGCCGAGGGCCTGCAGCGGCGTCACCGCGAGCACCCGGCGGGACCCTGCCCACGCCGCGACCCACGTCGTCAGCGCGACCACGATCGCCGGGGCGAGCAGGTCGCCGCGCACGAGGGTGAACTCCAGGTCGTCGAGACCCAGCGCGGCGCCGGCCAGCATCACCCCGCCCCCGGCGAGCGCGGTGCCCGCGACGAGCCCGAGCACCGCCCCGATCACGCCGACGACGAGGCCCTGGCGCGCGACCTCGGCCCGCTGCGCCCGCGCCGAGGCGCCGATCAGCCGCAGCAGCGCGATGCGCCGCGTGCGGCCGGCGACGACCGTCGCGAACGTGTTCGCCGTGACGATCGACGCGACGTAGATCGCGACGCCGAGCAGGAGCATCGTCAGGATGCCCACGACAATGGGCAGCGTCTCGCTGTCGCCGATGTAGGGGTTCGCCTGCAGCATCGCGCCGATGTACGCGGTCGCGGTGATCAGCACGACGCCGAAGGCGGTCGAGATGGTCGCGACGAGGATGCTCGCGCCCATCCCCCGTTCGCGCAGCCAGGCGAGCGGTGCACTGACGGATGCCGCGGAGCGCGGCATCCGCTCGCCCACCGCGACCGCGGTCATGCCGTCACCTCGGCACCGAGCTCGGCCGCGAGCATGTAGGCGGCGATCTCTTCGGCGCTCTGGCGCGGCTTGTCGGCGACGACGCGGCCGTCTCCGAGGAAGATCACGCGGTCGGCGTGGCTCGCGGCGATCGGGTCGTGGGTCACCATGGCGATCGACTGCCCGTGGTCGCGGGAGGCGGCTGCGAGGAGTCCGAGCACCTCGCGGCCGCTGCGCGAATCGAGGTTGCCGGTCGGCTCGTCGGCGAAGACGAGGTCGGGCGCCGTAGCGAGCGCGCGGGCGATGGCCACGCGCTGCTGCTGACCGCCCGACAGCTCGTGCGGGCGGTGACGCAGTCGCGCCGCGAGTCCGAGCGTCTCGACGAGTCCGTCGATGCGCGCCCTCTCGAGCGCGGTCGGGCGCCGACCGTCGAGGTCGAAGGGCAGCAGGATGTTGCCGATCGCGTCGAGGGTGGGCACGAGGTTGAAGGCCTGGAAGACGAATCCGACACGGCGGCGACGCAGGATCGTCAGTTCGAGGTCGGAGAGCCCGGTGATGTCGGTGTCGCCGATCCACGCCTTGCCGGTCGTGGGGGCGTCGAGGCCCGCCATGACGTGCATGAGCGTGGATTTGCCCGACCCCGACGGGCCCATGATCGCGGTGAACTCACCGCGTCGGATCCCGACGTCGACGCCGTCGAGCGCGTGGACGGCGCTGCCGCCGGCTCCGTAGGTCTTGGTCAGGTGCTGCACACGGGCGGCGAGCCCGAGATCGGTCGAGGTGAGTTCCATGCTGACGACGCTACGAACGACCGGTGCCGCTCCGCGTCGGCCGTGGGAGGCATCCGCCTACATCTCGAGGATGATCCCCGCGCCGTCGCCACACGACGCAACTCCACGGATTCCGCACCCCGAGCCGCGCTGAGCGCCGCATCGGGCCGTGCACGACGGAATCCGTGGAGTTGCGTCGCGAGGGATCAGGCCAGCCCGTGGTCGAAGGCGAAGACGACGAGCTGCACGCGGTCGCGGAGCCCCAGCTTGGTCAGGATGCGGCTGATGTGGGTCTTCACCGTCGCCTCCGACAAGAACTCCCGCGCGGCGATCTCGGCGTTCGAGAGACCCCTCGCGGCCAGCGCGAAGATCTCGCGCTCGCGGTCGGTCAGGTCGCCGAAGGCGGCGGGCACGGGTTCGGTCGCCGGCGTGGACTGCGCGAAGAGCTCCCGGGTGGCGGCTGCCGCGATCACCGCCGACCCCGCGTGCACCGTCCGGATCGCGGCGAGCAGGAACTCGGGGTCGGCGTCCTTCAGCAGGAACCCGCTCGCCCCCTGCCGGATCGCCCGCGCCGCGGCCTCGTCGAGGTCGAACGTCGTGAGCATGACGATCCGGGGCGGGGTGGGGTCTGCCAGAAGCTCGGCCGTGGCGGCCAGGCCGTCCATGACGGGCATGCGGATGTCCATGAGCACGACGTCGGGCGCCGTCGATCTCACGACGGCGAGCGCGTCGCGGCCGTCGGCCGCCTCGCCGACGACCTCGAGGTCTGCCTGCGAGTCGATGAGCATGCGGATGCCGGCGCGGAACAGCGCCTGGTCGTCGACGAGCACCACCCGGATCACAGCGCGACCCCGACGGGCAGCTGCGCCGTGAGGACGAACTCATCGGCCCGCGACGCGGCCTCGAGGCGTCCGCCGATGAGGTTCGCGCGCTCGCGCATGCCGACGAGTCCGTGCCCGGATGCCGCGGCCCCCGCCCCCGCGCGCGACGGGTTGCGCACTTCGAGCTCGACGCGATCGGCGAGCCACGCGAGACGGACGCTCACGGGTCCGGGCTCGCCGTGGCGGATCGCGTTCGTGAGGGCCTCCTGCAGGATGCGGTAGACCGCGAGCTGCACCGCAGCGGGGGTTTCGCCGGGCGGTGCGGGGTCGACGTCGACGCGCAGTTCGACCCCCGCTTCGCGCACCCCCGCGTAGACCTGCTCGAGATCGGCGAGGGTGGGCTGCGGCCCGTCGCCCTGGCTGTGGCGCAGCTGAGTCAGCAGCAGCCGCACGTCCGACAGGGCGGCGCGGGCGGTCGACGAGATCGTGCCGAGCGCCGAGGTCGCCACCGCGGGATCGGCGGCGGCGGCGTACCTGGCGCCGTCGGCCTGCGCGATGACCACAGCCAGCGAGTGGGCGACGACGTCGTGCATGTCGCGGGCGATCCGCACGCGCTCCTGCTCCACGACCGCCTCGGCCTCCGCACGCTCCTGGGCGGCACGGTTCGCCTTCGCACGCAGGGCCGTGCGCACGAGCGCGCCGACGGTCCATGAGAGCAGCAGCGCGAATCCCGCCGCCAGCAGCACCGCGATCGCCAGCGGAAGCGTCGCCAGCGACAGCCGGCCTCCGGCGAAACCCGGGATCACGAGCAGATACGACGTGATGACGACGGCACCCAGGATGCTCGAACCGAACCCCGCCCAGAACGTCGGTCGCGATCCGTAGGCGGCCGTCGTGTAGAGCACCGCGAAGATCGCCACATCGGCGAAGATCGGCGGGCGCCCGAACGCCATCTGCGCGATCGCGGCCGCCCACGCCACCCCGAGCGCGGCGCCGGGAGCCAGGCGACGACCCGCGAGGGCGATGGCCAGCAGCAGACACGTGACGACGCTCGCGAGCAGATCGCCCGGTCCCGACACGAATCCGCCGAGCTCCGACCACAGCGCGACGAGCGCGAACAGGCCCGCCAGCACGACGTCGACCACGAGCTGGTACGGCTTCAGGGGGCGGAACACGGTTTCACGCTACGTGAGCACGGATGCCGCGGCATCCGTCTCGAGATGTATCCGCGTGATCGCGCGGGTCTTCCAAAGGTCTGCCCGGCCAACCATTGCAAGTCGGTGACCGAGGCTTTACTGTCGCGTCACAGGCCGAAACCGACGGGAAACGTCAGAGCGACAAGATCTGGAGCAGGGCTGCTCCGCCGATCCAGCCCGCGGTCCGACCCGAGGAACCGCAAGCCGATGACGGACGGAGACACACGATGACGACAGTACGCGCAGCCATCTCGCAGACCACCTGGACGGGCGACAAGGAGTCGATGCTCGACAAGCACGAAGGGTTCGCACGGGATGCCGCATCCCAGGGCGCGCAGGTCGTGTGCTTCCAGGAGCTGTTCTACGGGCCGTACTTCGGCATCACGCAGGACAAGAAGTACTACCGCTACGCCGAATCGGCCGAGGGTCCCATCGT
>JBEVLS010000228.1:0-11128 GCA_040509015.1 Microbacterium sp. | reverse complement strand
CACGGCGCCGCCCCCGGCATCCGTTCCACACACACCGACCGTCTGAGAGGATCCGCGTGGGCGTCATCACCGACAACCTCGATCTGTGGGGGGAGTTCCTCCTCGGAACCCTGCTGCTCTTCTTCGCGGGCGGCGCGCTCGCGCTGATCCTCGGGATCATCGTCGGCGCGATGCGCGTGTCTCCGATCCCGGTGGCCCGCGCGGTCGGCACGCTCTACGTGAACACGATCCGCAACACCCCGCTCACGCTCGTGTTCTTCGCCTTCTGCTTCGCGCTCCCGCCCCTGCTGGGGCTGCGGCTGACGGCCGCGACGTCGGTCACGCTGGCGATCTGCGCGCTCGGCGTCTACACGGCCACCTACGTCGCCGAGACGATCCGCTCCGGCATCAACACGGTGCCGGTGGGCCAGGCCGAGGCGGCCCGCGCGCTCGGCCTGACGTTCGGCCAGGTCATGGGCCTGGTCGTCATGCCGCAGGCGTTCCGCTCGGTGATCCCGCCGATGATGAGCGTGTTCATCGCCCTGTTGAAGAACACCACGGTCGCGGCGGGCTTCTCGGTCGTGAACCTCGGCTCGATCCGCAACTACATGAGCGAGCGCGGCGCCAACCAGTTCGAGGTCATCCTCTGGGTGATGGTGATCTTCATCGCCCTCGTGCTCCTGCTGTCGTGGGCGCAGCGATCACTCGAGAACCGATGGAGGGTTGCCCGATGAGCAGCGTTCTCTACGACGTCCCCGGTCCTCGCGCGATCGCGCGCAACCGCCTCCTCAGCGTCCTCACGATCCTCCTCGTCGCCGCGGTCGTCGGCTTCCTGCTGTGGCGTCTGTTCGACACGGGCCAGTTCACCGCCGAGAAGTGGGCCGCGTTCACGTACACGAACGTGTGGGTCCAGTTCGGACTCGCCACGCTCAACACCCTGTCGGCCTTCGCGCTGGCCGGTGTCGGCGCCCTCGTCCTCGGCTTCGTGCTGGCGATCGGGCGCATGTCCGAGCATGCGTGGGTGCGCTGGCCGTTCACGGCGATCGTCGAGGTGCTGCGAGCGGTCCCCGTCCTGATCTTCATGTTCCTGCTCTATTACGGTCTCCCGGTGCTGGGCGTGCGGATGGAGCCGTACTGGGCGGTCGTCATCGCGCTCATCGCCTACAACGGCTCCGTGCTCGCCGAGGTCATCCGCGCCGGCGTCGAGTCGCTCCCTCGCGGCCAGCAGGAGGCCGGTTACGCGATCGGACTCCGCAAGGCCGGAGTCATGCGCCTCGTGCTCCTGCCGCAGGCGATCCGGGCCATGATGCCGGTGATCATCGCCCAGCTCGTCGTCACGCTCAAGGACACGGCCCTCGGATTCATCATCACCTACCCCGAGATCCTGTTCTACGCCAAGTATCTCGGCACCCAGTCGCAGGTGGGCTCGCCGATCGTGCCCGCGACGATCGTGGCCGCGATCATCTACATCACGCTCTGCCTCATCCTCTCGGGGGTCGCGACGACCGTCGAGAAGCGACTGCGCCGCTCGGGCAAGGTCGGCCGCGTGGCCGGCGCGAACCAGCCGACGCAGGAGGTCACCGACACCGAGCTGATCGTCGCGCAGGGAGAGCTGAAGAGTCGCGGTGGTCGCCTCGACGGCGGGCACAACCAAGCGGGGCAGTCCATCTGACCTCCACCGGTGGGCGGGGGCGCGTCACGCGCCGTGCGCCCATCGGTAGACTCGGTCCTCGTGTCCGAGACTCCCGAAATCACCCCTGAGGCGGTGGATGCCGCGGTGCAGGCCGCGCTCGACGCCGTCTCCGCCGCCGCAGACACGGCCGAGCTCAAGGGCGTGCGCTCCGCGCACGCCGCCGAAGGCTCGCCGCTGGCGAAGCTCAACGCGCAGCTGCGCAACGTGCCCAACGAGCGCAAGGCCGAGTTCGGCAAGCTGCTCGGGCAGGCGCGCGGCCGGGTCGCTCAGGCTCTCGCCGCTCGGGAGGAACAGCTGGTCGCCGCCGAGACGGCGGCGAAGCTCGACGCCGAGCGGGTCGACATCACGGCGCTCGCCTCCCGTGCGCGCGTCGGCGCGCGGCATCCGATCTCTCTTCTGCAGGAGCAGGTCGCCGACATCTTCGTCGGCATGGGCTGGGAGATCGCGGAGGGGCCCGAGCTCGAGCACGAATGGTTCAACTTCGACGCCCTGAACTTCGACGTCGACCATCCCGCTCGCCAGATGCAGGACACCTTCTTCGTCGACCCGGTCGATCGCCACCTCGTCATGCGCACGCACACCAGCCCCGTGCAGGTGCGCTCCATGCTCGAGCGCGACCTGCCGATCTACGTCCTGTGCCCGGGGCGGGTGTACCGCACCGACGAGTTCGACGCGACGCACCTCCCCGTCTTCACGCAGTTCGAGGGCCTCGTGGTCGACAAGGGCATCACGATGGCGCACCTCAAGGGCACCCTCGACCACGCCGCCAAAGTGCTGTTCGGGCCCGAGGCGAAGACGCGCTTCCGTGCCAACTACTTCCCCTTCACCGAGCCGTCGGCCGAGCTCGACCTGTGGCACCCGACCTTCAAGGGCGGCGCGCGCTGGATCGAGTGGGGCGGCTGCGGGATGATCAACCCCAACGTGCTGCGCGCGGCGGGGATCGACCCCGAGGAGTACTCGGGCTTCGCCTTCGGCATGGGCATCGAGCGCACGCTCATGTTCCGCAGCGACGTGCAGGACATGCGCGACATGGCCGAGGGCGATGTCCGCTTCAGCGAGCAGTTCGGAATGGTGGTCTGATGCGCGTTCCGCTCTCGTGGCTGCGTGAATACGTCGACGTCCCGCAGGACGCGACGCCCGAGGACGTCCTGGCGGCGCTCGTGCGCGTCGGGTTCGAAGAGGAGGACGTCTTCGGCTTCGACCTGCAGGGCCCGATCGTCGTCGGCGAGGTGCTCGAGTTCACGCCCGAGCCGCAGTCCAACGGCAAGACGATCCGCTGGTGCCAGGTCGACGTGGGCGAGGCCCACGGCGGAGTGCGCGGCATCGTCTGCGGCGCCGGCAACTTCTTCGCCGGTGACAAGGTCGTGGTGACGCTCCCGGGCTCGGTCCTTCCGGGGCCGTTCCCGATCGCGGCACGCAAGACCTACGGGCACGTCTCGGACGGCATGATCGCCTCGGCCAAGGAGCTCGGGCTCGGCGACGAGCACTCCGGCATCCTGCGTCTGGTCGAACTCGGCATCGACGCGCCCGTCGGCACCGACGCGATCGCGCTGCTGGGCCTGGATGACGTGGCCGTCGACATCAACGTCACCCCCGACCGGGGCTACGCCCTGTCGATCCGCGGTGTGGCGCGCGAGTACTCCCACTCCACCGGCGCGGCGTTCCGCGACCCGGGAGATCGCGAGTGGGGGGAGCTGCAGCAGCCCGTCGAGGGCTTCGCGGTGACCGTCGACGACGCCGCCCCCATCCGCGGGCGGGTCGGCGCGTCCGAGTTCGTCGTGCGCATCGTCCGCGACGTCGACCCGACCAAGCCCACGCCGGCCTGGATGGTCGCGCGTCTCACGCTCGCCGGCATCCGCTCGCTCGGCATCCTGATCGACATCACGAACTACGTCATGCTCGAGCTCGGCCAGCCGATCCACGGCTACGACCTCGACCGGCTGCAGGGCGGCATCACGGTGCGCCGTGCGGCAGCGGGCGAGACGCTCGAGACGCTCGACGGCAAGGTGCGCACGCTCGACCCCGAAGATCTTCTGATCACCGATGAGTCCGGTCCCATCGGACTGGCCGGCGTCATGGGCGGCGGGACGACCGAGATGACGGATGCCACGCGCAACGTCCTGATCGAGGCGGCGATCTTCGACACCGTGTCGATCGCGCGCACGGCCCGTCGTCACAAGCTGCCCAGCGAAGCGTCGCGTCGCTTCGAGCGCGGCGTCGATCCGCTCATCCCGTTCGTGGCGGCCCGCCGGGTGGCCGACCTCATGGTCGAGCACGCGGGCGGGACGCTCGACACCGCGGTCGGCGGCGCGCTGTTCGCCGACGTCTCGATCTCGGGCATCAGCCTGCCCTCGGGGTTCGTCGAGGGACTCATCGGCGTCGACTACACGACGGACGAGATCGTCGGCGCCCTCGAGATGATCGGCGCCGAGGTGACCGGCCACGAGGACTCGTGGGTCGTGATCCCGCCGTCCTGGCGCCCCGACCTCACCGACAAGTGGACGCTGGCCGAAGAAGTCGCCCGCATCGAGGGCTACGACCGCATCCCGTCGGTGCTGCCGACCCCTCCGTCGGGGCGCGGACTGACGCTCGCGCAGCAGGGGCGCCGTCGGGTGGCGAACGCGCTCGCGGCAGCCGGGTTCGTCGAAACGCCGTCGTTCCCGTTCACCACCGAGGAGCACAACGACCTGCACGGGTCGGTGTCGGGGGAGCACCTTCCCTCGATCAAGCTCGCCAACCCGCTCGACGGGCAGTCGCCGTTCCTGCGGCGTTCGCTCGTGGCGGGTCTGCTGCAGGTCGCGCACCGCAACCTGTCGCGCGGTTTCACCGACCTCGCGCTCTTCGAGACCGGGACGGTGTTCCTGCCGCAGCCGGGTGTCTCGTACGGCACCACCCACGTGCCGCCCCTCGCGGTGCGCCCCGACGCCGCCACCCTGGCGGAGCTCGACGCCTCGATCCCGCCGCAGCACCGCTTCGTGTCCGTGCTGCTCGCGGGCAACGTCGTCTCGAAGCAGCCCGGGCAGTCGGCGACTCCCGCCGGCCTCGTCGACGCACTCGACGCCGTGCGCACGATCGCCTCGGCGGCCGGGGTGACGATCGAGGTCGCCCAGGGGCAGCGCGCCGCGCTTCATCCGGGCCGCACGGGCGTGCTGTCGGTGGACGACACCGAGGTGGGCTATGTGGGAGAGCTCCTCCCGGCTGTCGCCGAGGCCGCTGATCTGCACGGACGTGTCATCGTCGCCGAGCTCGACCTCGACCTCGTGCTGGCGCTCGCGGGCGACCGCGTCGTGGCGTCGTCGCTGTCGGGTTACCCCGCCGCGACGCAGGACGTCTCGCTCGTCGTCGGGGCCGACCTGCCGGCATCCGAGCTGCGGGCCGCCCTGGTCGAAGGCGCGGGCGACCTGCTCGAGTCGGTCCGTCTCGTCGACGACTATCGCGGGCAGGGCATCCCCGACGGCACGAAGAGCCTGACGTTCGCGCTGCGCTTCCGTGCCGGCGACCGCACCTTGACGGCGGCCGAGGCGACCGAGGCGAAGCTCGCCGGTGTGGCGATCGCGGCGGAGCGCTACGGGGCGACGCTGCGCGAGTAGGCCTCAGCGCGACGCCCAGTGCCACGCCGGACGGTCGAGCATGCCCTGACCGGCGATGCGCGTACCCGCCCCGGACGCCTCGAGCCGGTGGGTCAGCGCGCCCTCGTCCTCGAGGGCGCCCGCGAGCGCTGCGGCGTGGGTGACGACGACGACCTGCGTCGTCCGGGACGCCTCGATCACGAGGCGGCCGAGGGGTGCGAGCAGGTCGGGATGCAGACTCGACTCGGGTTCGTTCAGGACGATCAGCGGCGGAGGGTAGGCCGGGAGCAGCGCGGCGCACAGCAGCAGGTAACGCAGCGTGCCGTCCGACAGTTCGGCGGTCTCGAGGGGCCGCAGCAACCCGGGCTGCTCCATCACCAGACGCAGCCGCGCCTCGTCGCCGAGGATCCGCACGCGCGCTCCGGGGAACGCCCGATCGACCTCGCGATCGAGGTCGGCGCCGTGCCCGGCATCCTGGATCGTCGCCCACACGGCGGCGAGATCCGTTCCGTCGTGCGCGAGCGTCTGCGTGCGGGTGCCGATCTGCGGGGAGCGCACCGGCGCGCCGGCATCGGTGCGGAAGCTGTCGTAGAAGCGCCACCCCGACAGGGCGCGCCGCAGGCTCAGCAGCTCGGGGCCGGTGTCGCCCTCGGCGAGGTCGGTCAGGATCGTCTCGTACGGCATGAGCGGCTGATCGAGGGAGCGCCAGTCGCCGTCGCGCACGCGCGCCGCCCCGCGCGTACGGTCGATGAGCAGCGTCGACGGCTTCGCGAACGGTCCGGCGAACACCTGCTCCCGCTTGATCTCGGGGTCGCGGGCGAACAGGCTGCGCTGGTCGGCCTGCGGGATGCCGAGGTCGACCAGGAACCCCAGTTCGTCCGACGCGAAGCCCAGCTGCACGGCGATCGGGTTCTTGCGCACCGTCCCCTGCGTGCCGCCTGCCTCGGGTCCTGCCCACAGCACCGACGGAAGGCCGCCCTCGCGGGCCACGGCCGAGACGATTCCGCCGGTCGCGGCGGAGGAGAGGAGGCGCAGCGCGCGGTAGAGGTTGGACTTGCCCGACCCGTTCGGCCCCGTCACGACGGTGAGCGCGCCGAGGGGCACGACGACGTCGCGCAGCGAACGGTAGCCCGAGACGGCGACGGTGGTGAGCATGCGGTCCATCCTCGCAGGCGACCCCGACACGCCTCGGGCGAAGCCCACAGCGGAACGGGATGACGTGCGACGGATGCTCTGGTGGGATGGGGCCCATGACGAACGTGCTGATCCTCGGCGGGACGGGGTGGCTGAGCGGTCGCATCGCGACGCGCTGGCTCGACGCCGGCGCGACGGTGACCTGCCTCGCACGGGGTGGCCGAGAGGCTCCCTACGGAGCGCGGCTGGTCGTGGCCGACAGAGCGGACGCCGCCGCCTACGACGGCGTGAAGGGCACGGCGTGGGACGAGATCGTCGACGTCTCGTCGCAGCCCGCTCAGGTGGCTGACGCCGTGGCGGCGCTCGCCGGCTCCACGCGGCACTGGACGTACGTGTCGAGCTTCTCCGTGTACGCCGACGACGACACGCCCCACGCCGACGAGTCGGCAGCCCTGGCGGAGCCGCTCGGCGCGGCAGAGGAGTACGACTACTCCCGGGCCAAAGCGGCGTGCGAGGCATCCGTCCGGGCGGCGCTGACGCACCGGGCGGCGATCCTGCGCCCGGGACTCATCGTCGGTCCGGACGACCCGACCGACCGCTTCGGCTATTGGGTCGGCCGCTTCGCGCTGGCGGGCACCGAGCCCGTGCTGGTGCCCGAGGCCCCCGGCGCGATGGCCCAGGTCATCGACGTGGACGATCTCGCGGATTTCGCCGTCGCCGTGGGCCGCGAGCGCTGGACGGGTGCGGTCAACACGATCGGGGATCCGCTCGCGCTGGCCGATCTGCTCTCGCTGGCGCGCGCCGTGGCCGGCCACAGGGGCCCCGTCGTCACGGTCGCCGACGACTGGCTCGACCAGCGCGGCGTGGCCCACTGGTCGGGGCCGCGGTCGCTGCCGCTGTGGCTGCCTGGCGGCATGACGGGATTCTCCACCCGCACGAACACCGTCTACCGGCTGCTCGGCGGTGCGGTCCGGCCGCTGCGCGCGACCCTCGAGCGGGCCCTCGTCGACGAGCGGAGCCGTGGCCTCGACCGCGCACGCGGCGCCGGCCTGGACCGAGACGACGAACGCGCGCTGATCGCGGCATCCGGTCACTCGATTTGATCCGAGGGGATGCCCCCGCTAACCTCGGCGCATGCCTTCGACCATGCTCCCGCGTGCCCCGCGGTTCCTGAGCCTGTCGAACGGCGTTCCGAGCGTCGTTCCCGCGCGTCGACGTCCGGCCGGCCGCCGACTCTAGGCGACCCCGCGCGAGGTCCTGTCATGGACCGGAGTGGGTGTCGCCGTACCCGGCCCGCATCCCCGACTCTCTAAGGTGGAATCCATGACATATTCGGTCGCCGTCTCCGGCGCATCCGGCTATGCGGGCGGCGAGATCCTTCGCATCCTCGCCGCACATCCCGACGTCGAGATCCGCACCGTCACCGCGCACTCCAACGCGGGACAGCCGCTCATCCAGCACCAGCCGCACCTGCGGTCGCTCGCTCACCTCACCCTGCAGGAGACGACCCCCGACGTCCTCGCCGGCCACGACATCGTGTTCCTCGCACTGCCGCACGGGCAGTCCGGACAGTTCACCGACGCGCTCGCCGACACGCCCCTCGTCATCGACGCCGGGGCGGACCACCGGCTCGAGTCAGCCGAGGAGTGGGACCGCTTCTACGGGGGCGTCTTCCACGATCCGTGGGTCTACGGCGTGCCCGAACTCCTCGTCGACGGCGCGAAGCAGCGCGCCCTGCTCGTGGGGGCGACGCGGATCGCCGCCCCCGGCTGCAACGCGTCGACCGTGTCGCTCAGCCTCGCGCCCGGAGTCGCCGCGGGCGTCATCGATCCGTCCGACATCGTGAGCGTGCTCGCGGTCGGTCCGAGCGGTGCGGGGAAGAGCCTCAAGACGAACCTGCTCGCGAGCGAGATCCTCGGCAGCGCCAATCCCTATGCGGTCGGCGGCACGCACCGCCACATCCCCGAGATCCGTCAGGCGCTCGCCGCTGCGGGGGCCGCCGCGGACGGCATCCGCATCTCGTTCACCCCGGTGATCGTGCCGATGGCCCGCGGCATCCTCGCGACCTCCACGGCGCCGATCGCGGAGGGGGCGACGGATGCGCAGATCCGCGCCGCCTGGGAGGACGCGTACGGCGACGAGACGTTCGTGCAGCTGCTGCCGGCGGGGGAGTTCCCGCGTACAGCCGACGTGTCGGGCGCCAACACCGCCCTCATGGGCCTGGCGATCGATCGCGCGGCGAACCGCGTCGTCGTCGTGACCGCCGTCGACAACCTCGTCAAGGGAACTGCCGGCGCCGCCGTGCAGTCCATGAACATCGCGCTCGGTCTTCCCGAAGCCCGCGCCCTCACCGTGAACGGAGTGGCCCCGTGAGTGTGACCGCGCCCCAGGGGTTCGAAGCCGCCGGCGTCGCCGTCGGCCTGAAGTCGACGGGCAGGCCCGATGTGGCCGTCGTCGTCAACCGCGGGCCGCTCAAAGTCGGTGCGGCGGTCTTCACCTCGAACCGTGCCAAGGCCAACCCGATCATCTGGTCGCAGCAGGTCGTGCAGGACGGGGTCGTCGAGGCGGTCGTCCTCAACTCCGGCGGTGCGAACTGCTTCACCGGCTCGTTCGGGTTCCAGACGACCCACCAGACCGCCGAGAAGGCGGCCGCGCTGCTCGACGTGAGCGCCGGCGACGTCGTGGTGTGCTCGACCGGGCTCATCGGCACCGGCGACGAGGTCTTCCGCTCGAAGGTGCTCGACGGCGTCGAGAAGGGCATCGCCGAGCTCAGCGCCGACGGCGGCGTGGCGGCATCCGAAGCCATCATGACGACCGATTCGAAGGCCAAGCGCTCCGTGGTCTCGCGCGACGGCTGGACGATCGGGGGCATGGCGAAGGGTGCGGGCATGCTCGCACCCGGCCTCGCGACGATGCTCGTGGTCCTCACGACCGACGCCGTCCTCGATGCGGCAGGGGCGGATGCCGCGCTCCGCGGCGCGACCCGCACGACGTTCGACCGCCTCGACTCCGACGGGTGCATGTCGACGAACGACCAGGTGACGCTGCTCGTGAGCGGCGCATCCGGCATCGCCCCCGATCCCGAGGACTTCGCCGCCGCGCTCGCCGAGGTCTCTCTCGACCTCGCGCAGCAGCTGCAGGCCGACGCCGAGGGGGCGAGCCACGACATCACGATCCGCGTCGTGCACGCGGCATCCGAGGACGACGCCGTCGACGTGGGGCGCTCGGTCGCCCGCAACAACCTCTTCAAGGCCGCGATCTTCGGCAACGACGCGAACTGGGGCCGCGTCCTCGCGGCGATCGGCACGACGGATGCCGCGTTCGACCCCTACGACGTCGACGTCTGGATGAACGGGGTGCGCGTGTGCACCGCGGGCGGTCCGGACCGGCCGCGCGAGGACGTCGATCTCACTCCGCGGGCCACCGAACTGGTCATCGACCTCAAGGTCGGCGACGACGCCGCGACGATCCTCACGAACGACCTCACGCACGACTACGTCCACGAGAACAGCGCGTACTCCTCATGACCGACATCCAGGACACCGATCCCACCGAGGCGAGCGTCAAGGCCGCGACCCTCATCGAGTCGCTGCCGTGGCTGCGGCGCTTCCGCGACCAGGTCGTCGTGATCAAGTACGGCGGGAACGCGATGGTGTCCGAAGAGCTGCAGGACGCCTTCGCCGCCGACATCGCCTACCTCCGCTACGTCGGCGTGAAGCCGGTCGTCGTCCACGGCGGCGGACCCCAGATCTCGTCCATGCTCGACCGTCTCGCGATCCCGAGCGAGTTCAAGGGCGGCTACCGGGTGACCAGCACCGAGGCCATCTCGGTCGTGCGGATGGTGCTCACCGGGCAGATCAACCCGCAGCTGGTCGGCAAGATCAACGCGCACGGACCCGTCGCGACGGGCATGAGCGGCGAAGATGCGGGGCTCTTCGGCGGCCGCCGTCGCGGCGTCGTGATCGAGGGCGTCGAGCACGACCTCGGCCGCGTGGGCGACGTCGTCGAGGTGGACCCGCAGCAGGTGCTCGACCAGCTCGCGGCGGGGCGGATCCCGGTCGTCTCGAGCATCGCGCCCGACCTCGACCACCCCGGGCACTCGCTCAACGTGAACGCGGATGCCGCGGCATCCGCTCTCGCCGTCGCCCTGAACGCCGCGAAGCTCGTCGTCCTCACCGACGTCGCGGGCCTCTACGCCGACTGGCCCAACCGCGACTCTCTCGTGTCGCACCTCACCTCGACCGATCTGCGCGAGATGCTGCCGCGGCTCGAGTCGGGCATGATCCCCAAGATGCAGGCGTGCCTGGAGGCCGTCGAGGGCGGTGTCGAGACCGCCGCGATCATCGACGGACGGGTGCCGCACTCGGTGCTCGTGGAGATCTTCACCAGCAAGGGAATCGGAACAGAAGTGGTGCTCGGATGACGTGGCAGATCGATGCGGGGCGCGACCTCGTCAAGAGCTTCGGCGATCGCATGGCGATGTTCGTGCGCGGCGAGGGCGCCTACCTGTGGGATGCCGACGGCAACCGCTACCTCGACTTCCTGGCGGGGATCGCGGTGACCTCTCTCGGACACGCGCACCCCGTCTTCGTCGAGGCGATCGCCTCGCAGGCGGCGACCCTCGCCCACGTGTCGAACTACTTCGCCACCCCGCCGCAGCTCGCCCTCGCGTCGCGCCTGAAGCGTCTGGCCGGCACGGGCGACGGTGGGCGGGTGTACTTCGGCAACTCGGGCGCCGAGGCCAACGAGGCCG
>JBEVLS010000227.1:0-4793 GCA_040509015.1 Microbacterium sp. | reverse complement strand
CGAGCCACGAGTCGGTGTGACGTCGTGCGGCGTCGAGCGCCGCCGAAAACGGTTCCACGGACAAGGTGCACTCCTCACGCCGCGGGGCACCGCGGCACACCCCGCGAAGAGCGCGACCGGACGGCGGCTGATACGAGTGTGCCGCGCGACCTCGACCGCCGCTACGGCATCCGTCAGCCGCGGACGAGCTTGACCGTGAGGGAGTCGACGAGGACGGCGATGCGGTCGTCGGACGCCCACCGCGCCGCCAGTCGCGAGAGGACGGCGTCGAGCTCGGCGGCGTCCAGACCGTCGATGAGGTGCAGCCGCACCACGAGCTCCGGCCCGCGCAGACGGGCATCCGGATCCCCCGCCTCGACCGAGAGGTCGAGCACGGCGAGCTCCACGCCGATGCTCGCGGTCAGACCCGCGAACACCTCCGGCGAGGCGAAGCTGGGCTCCCACGGCGCACCCTGCGCGATCGCCCACACCGCGGGACGGCGGAGGATGAACTCGGTCTCGGAGCCCGGGTCGACGACGATGAGGTCGGTGTCGTCGTCGACGGCGCCGAGGGCCGTGCGCACCCCGTCCGCCGGGACGGGGCGGGCGGCGGCATCCCATTGGGACATCGCCGCCACCGACGTGAAGACCGGGAGCACGCGCCGGCCGTCGGGAGCGGCGACCGTGACGATCGAGAGCTCCTGCGTCTTGTCGACCAGCTGACCGTGGGCCCCGACGCCCTCGTCGCCGCGGTCGGCGACCAGCGGGATCAGCAGCCGCGCCGAGCGGTAGGCGTCGACGACAGCGGTCTGGCCGCCTTCGCCGGAGCGGAACGCCTGCAGCGCCGCCAGCAGCGCGGCGTCCGCTGTTCCGTCATCGCCGGAGTGCGGATTGTCGTGGAAGCTGCGGCCCTCCCACGGGACACCCGCGGAATCGTGTCGGTGGTCGCCGTGATCAGTGTCCGGCGACATCCAGCGCCTCCGCCAGCGTGAACGCGCCGGCGTAGAGGGCCTTGCCCACGATGGCGCCCTCGACCCCGAGGGGCACGAGGTCGCGGAGCGCGGCGATGTCGTCGAGGCTGGAGATGCCGCCCGAGGCGATGACCGGCTTCGGGGTGCGGGCCGTCATCTGCTCGAGCAGCTCGATGTTGGGGCCCTGCAGCGTGCCGTCCTTCGTGACATCGGTCACGACGTAGCGGCTGCATCCGGCGGCCTCGAGCCGGTCGAGCACGGTCCACAGATCGCCGCCCTCGCGGGTCCAGCCGCGTGCCGCGAGCGTCGTGCCCCGCACGTCGAGTCCGACGGCGACGAGTTCGCCGTAGCGGCCGATCACGTCGGCCGCCCACTCCGGGTTCTCCAGCGCCGCGGTGCCGAGGTTGACCCGCGCCGCTCCGCTGTCGAGCGCCGCCTCGAGCGAACGGTCATCGCGGATGCCGCCCGAGACCTCGACCTGCACGCCCTTGACCTGCTTGATGACCTTGCGGAGCACCGCGGTGTTCGACCCGCGGCCGAACGCGGCGTCGAGATCGACGAGGTGGATCCAGTCCGCGCCCTGACGCGCCCATTCGAGGGCCGCGTCCACGGGATCGCCGTAGCTGGTCTCGCTGCCCGCCTCTCCCTGGGTGAGGCGCACGGCCTTGCCGTCGGCGACGTCGACGGCGGGCAGCAGGATCAGTTCGGGCGTTGACGCGAAATCGTTCATGGCTCCTCGTGCGGGACGGTCACGCGGAACCTTGCTCCCGCTGACGGCACGATCTCAGAGGTTAGTCGCGCCGAGGCCGTCGACCCAATTCGAGAGGAGCCGGATGCCGGCCTCGCCCGACTTCTCGGGGTGGAACTGCGTCGCCGACAGCGGCCCGTTCTCGACGGCGGCGAGGAAGGGCGCGCCGTAGTCGCACCAGGTCAGCGTGGGCTCGGGGAACGGCGGCTGCACATCCAGGGTCCACTTCTGTGCACCGTAGGAGTGCACGAAGTAGAAGCGCTCGTCCTCGATGCCGGCGAAGAGCCGGGACCCCTCTCCCGGCGTCACCGTGTTCCACCCCATGTGCGGAAGGACGGGCGCGTCGAGCTCGGTCACCGCGCCGGGCCATTCGCCCATCCCTGCGGTGTCGACGCCGCGTTCGACGCCGTGATCGAACAGCACCTGCATGCCGACGCAGATTCCCAGCACGGGCCGGCCGCCGGCAAGACGTCGTCCGATGAGTTCGTCGCCCCGGCTCGCGCGCAGCGCCTCCATCACCGCCGAGAAGGCGCCGACGCCGGGCACCAGCAGGCCGTCCGCGTCGGCCACCAGGCCCCGGTCCGCCGTGAGGCGGGCGTCGGCACCGGCAGCGACGAGCGCCTTGACCGCCGAGTGGACGTTGCCCGAACCGTAGTCCAGGACGGCGACGAGAGGCCTCGAGCTCACAGAGCGCCCTTGGTGCTCGGGATGCCGTCGACGAGCGGATCGAGGGCCTTGGCCTGGCGGAACGCCCGCGCGAACGCCTTGTACTCCGCCTCGGCGATGTGGTGGGGATCGCGGCCCGCGAGCAGCGTCACGTGCACGGTCAGCCCGGCGTGGAACGAGATCGCCTCGAACGTGTGGCGCACGAGGGAGCCCGTGAAGTGGCCGCCGATGAGGTGGAACTCGTACCCCGCGGGCTCGCCCGTGTGCACGAGGTACGGACGCCCGCTGATGTCGACGACCGCCTGCGCGAGCGCCTCGTCGAGCGGGACGAGCGCGTCGCCGTAGCGCGAGATGCCCGCCTTGTCGCCGAGCGCCTCGCGGATCGCCTGACCGAGCACGATCGCGACGTCCTCGACGGTGTGGTGCGCGTCGATGTCGGTGTCGCCCGACGCGCGCACCGTGAGGTCGGTCAGGGAGTGCTTCGCGAACGCGGTGAGCAGGTGGTCGAAGAACGGCACGGTGGTATCGATGTGGCTGCGCCCCGTGCCGTCCAGATCGAGCTCGAGTTCGACGGTGGACTCGCTCGTCGCGCGCCGGACGGCGGCGGTGCGGGAACCGGCAGAGCTGCTCATGAGGCCGAGTCTATCGACGCCAGGGCCTCGAGGAACGCCGTCGTCTCGGCCTCGGTGCCCGCCGTCACGCGCAGGTGGTGCGGGATTCCGACGTCGCGGATCAGCACTCCCTGGTCGTACAGCGCCTGCCATGCCGCCGCGGGGTCGGACACCCCGCCGAAGAGGACGAAGTTCGTCCACGACTCGTGCGCCGTGTAGCCGAGCGCTTCGACGGTCGCCGAGATGCGGTCGCGCTGCAGGACGATGTCGTCCACCATGCGCAGCATCGTCGGCGCGTGCCGGAGGGCAGCCGACGCCGCCGCCTGGGTGAGCGCACTGAGGTGGTAGGGCAGCCGGACGAGCCGGAGCGCGTCGATGACCGCGGGATCGGCGGCGAGGTAGCCCACGCGGGCACCCGCGAAGGCGAACGCCTTGCTCATGGTGCGCGAGACGATCAGCCGCTCACGGCCGGGCAGCAGGGTCACCGCGGACGGCGTGCCGTGCGGCGCGAACTCGTGATAGGCCTCGTCGACGATGACGACCCCGCTGGTCGCGTCGTAGACGGCCTCGATCACGTCGATCGGCACGGGTGTGCCCGTCGGGTTGTTCGGAGAGCAGAGGAAGACGACGTCGGGTGCGGCATCCGAGACCTGTGCGGCGGCATCCGCCGCCGAGATCGTGTAGTCCGCGCCGCGCGTGCCCGTGATCCACGAGGCTCCGGTGCCCTTGGACAGCAGCGGATACATCGAGTACGTCGGGGTGAACCCGAAGGCGGTCCGCCCTGGACCGGCGAAGGCCTGCAGCACGTGCTGAAGGACTTCGTTCGAGCCGTTCGCGGCCCAGATCTGGTCGCTCGTCAGCCCCTGCCCGAGGTACCGGGCGAATCCTTCGCGCAGTTCGGTGAACTCCCGGTCGGGATAGCGGTTCACGTCCCGAAGCGCGATGGCGATCGTGTCGAGGATGTCGTCGGCCACCTCTTGAGGTACCGGATGGGTGTTCTCGTTGACGTTGAGCGCGATCGGCAGCGGCGCCTGAGGGGCGCCGTAGGGCTTCAGCCCTCGCAGATCGTCGCGGATGGGAAGGTCGTCAAGACGAGAGGTCACGCACGCCATCGTAGAACGGCGCACGTGAGGGGGGTCACGAGGCCGGCGCGTACTCGGCGGGGATCGCGAGCTCCTGCCCGAGCACGATGGTGCCGTCGGGGAGCGCGTTGAGCCGCGCGATGTCGTCCACGACGTCTCGCGGGTCGGCGAGCGGGGCGACCTGCTCGGCGATCGACCAGAGGGTGTCGCCGTAGGTGACCGTGACGGTCGAGAACGATGTCGAGGCCGCGTCGCGGTCGGCACCGGCGATGGCCGACCCACCGCTGACGATCGCGACGCCGAGGACGACGACCGCGGGAAGAGCCGCCGCGAAGGCGAGCACCCGACGGCCGCGGCGCGTGACGCGCAGGCGGGTCGAGCGGGGAGCGAATGCAGGTGCCGAAACGCTGATCGCGGTCATGGTGTCCTCCTGAGACGGGGAGAGATTCGCATCCGACTCTCGGCCGGGAGAGCCGGATGCGAAGTTCTCTTCCGAAGCTATCTTCGATCTTTTACGATGTCAACACCGGATGCGGAGCCCCGGGTTTCGAACGCGACACGCGGTGCGAGTCGCCTGCGAAGCCCGATCCACCGGATACGGTTTCGATGAGGTCACCCCATCACCGACCTCCGACATTCGAAGACAGGAGCTGGAAATGAGCGATGCAGGCGGGCGCGAGAAGCCCCAGACGCGGCGCCGCAAGAGCCTCAGCGACAAGCAGCTCGCGATCCTCGA
>JBEVLS010000226.1:0-4549 GCA_040509015.1 Microbacterium sp. | reverse complement strand
GACGGGATGTACTGGTACTCGACCTGTGCGACGTCGGGCGCGCCCTCGCCCGCTTCGATCGCGCTGCGCAGCTTCTGGTAGTGCGGAAGGCCCTGGCCGACGTTCTCGACCTTGACGTCGATCGCGGGGTACTTCTCCTCGAAGAGCGCGACCTCGTTCTCGATGTCGGGCACCCACGTCCAGAACGTCAGTTCGGTCGGGGTCGTCATGGCCTCGTCGATCTGATCCTGAGTGATCTCTTCGGCCGAGCCTCCGCCGTCGTTCGATCCCGGCGCGCAACCGGCGAGGACCAGTGCGGCGGCGATGCCGGCGGAGCCCAGCGCCAGTGCTGTTCTTGGTGCTTTCCTCATGTCCTGTTTCCTTTTCTCATGAAAGACCGACGACGTGTCGTCTCGGTCGACTCAGCCCTCGAGCAGGGTCGTGACCGACCATGCCCCGAGGGAGATCTGCGAGCCCGCGGTGTGCGAGCCGCCGCTGACGGGGTCGGATGCCGGTCGAGCGAGCGTGATCGCCTGCTCGTCCCAGCCCCAGTTGAAGACGAACCACGCGCGCCCGCCCCCGGGGAGCGCGCCCGACGAGATCGTCACCGCGGGGGACGTCACCGTGGCGAACGCCGCCGCGAGCGGCTCGGGCGCCGCCCACCGGAACACGTCCGCCGCCAGCGCGCGCGAGGGGACGGTGCCGACCACGGTGATCCGCCCTTCGCCGTGCGCGTTCGTCGTGACGGCGGCGAAGTCCGAGAACCGAGGATGCCGGTAGCGCACGAGCACGTCGGCGTCGCCCGGGAGCAGTCCGTCGGCCCAGCGGGTGGCCGCGGCATCCGTCGTCGTGATGTCTCCCTCGACGGCGACGTCGTGCTGCAGGTTCGAGAACTCCTCGTAGCTGACCCCCGCCGCCTCGTGCAGCCGGTCGGGTGCGACGGCGACGCGTGCACGGGCCTCTTCGTCGGCGTATCCGGTGCGGATGCCGATGATCAGGTGTCCGCCCGCCGCGGCGTAGTCGCGGAGCAGATCGAGGTCGTCGTCGGTCGCGACGTACAGCGCGGGTGCGACCAGCACCGGGAAGCGGGCCGCGAGCTCCGCCGCCCCGAACGAACGCGCCTGCCCCGTGTGCAGGACGCGCGCCTGTGCTCCGGCGTCGATGATCCCGCGATGGAACGCGTCGAAGATGTGCGTGTACGCGGCGCGATCCGGCGTCCCGTCGTCCTTGGCGAGCGGCGGGGTGAACTCGAAGACGAACCGGCTGTCGGTCGACCACAGGATCGCCACGTCGGCGTCCGGCTCATAGCCGTCGAGCGCACCGCCGATCGCGGCGAGATCGGCACCCACCCCCGACAGCTCCTCGTAGACGCGGCCGGGCACGAGGCTGTGCGGGATCACGCCGCCCCAGTAGGTCTCGGTGCCGTACGGAAGCGTGTGCCAGTGCCAGTACTCGATCATCGCCGCGCCCCGCGAGATGAGGGCGAAAGCGGCCTGCGCGAGCTGCCCGGGGTAGGGCGGCAGGTTGAGCTCGGGGCCGCCGATCGACTGGGCGTCGGTCTCGGTCACGAGGAAGCGGGACTGGTTGGACGAGAAGAGGCGGTCCGCCTGGCGGAAGAGCCCGGCCACCCCCGACGTCGTCCAGGGCGACGCAGCGGGCAGGGTCTTCGTCGGGTCGAGGTGGTCCTGCATCGCGTAGTAGGGGTTGCCCGCCGTGATGTCGAGGTTCTCGACGAGGGCTTCGTCGTCGAGGGCGGGACGCGGGTAGGCGATGCACGTCGTGACGAATTGTCCGGGCTTCGCGTACTCGCGGACGATCTCGGCCTGCCACGCGATGAACTCCGTCGTGAGATCGGCCTGATAGCGACGCCACGCGAGGTCGTACTGGGGAAGGCTGTTGCCGTCGGGCGTCCACAGGTCGGACCAGTCGCTCAGCCGGTGCGACCAGTAGGTGAGCCCCCACTCGCGGTTGAGCGTCTCGACGTCGCCGTACTGGGCCTTCAACCGGCGCACGAACCGCTGGAACGTGCCGTGATTGTGGAACAGCAGCATGCCGGGCTCGTTGTCGACCTGGTAGCCGATGACGGCGGGGTGGTCGGCGTAGCGGGCGACGACGGCGCGGATGATGCGCTCGGCGTGGAAGCGGAACGCGGGGTGCGAATAGTCGACCTCTTGACGCGCACCCCACGGGTGGCGCTCCCCCGTGCGGGTTTCGGCCGCGATCTCGGGATAGGCGGACTGCAGCCACGGCGGAACGGCGTAGGTGGGAGTGCCCAGGATGACCGCGATGCCGCGTTCGTGCGCACCGTCGAGCACGGGCTGCAGCCATTCGAGGTCGAACTCGCCGTCACGCGGCTCCCACGTCGACCACACCGACTCGCCCACGCGGATGACGGTGAATCCGGCCGCCTTCATGAGGTCGAGGTCGGCGACCGTGCGGTCTTCGCGGTGGTACTCGGCGTAGTACGCCGCTCCGAAGAGGATCCCGCTGGGGGCGTGAAAGGTGGGCGCTGGCATTGCTCGCGTCAACTCCGTCGTCTCGCTGAAGCCGCCGGCGTTGGCGGTTGCCACGAAAACTACGCCCGTCTGTTACCGGTAACAAGACCCGTGACCGTTTCGTTATCGAACGGATATTACCGGTAACATGACCGCGCGATCGGAGCAGTCCGGATCGGGCGCTCAGTCGCGCGGGGGCGACGCCGTGGATCCGCGCAGCACGAGGCGCGCCGGCGCGCGCACGCTCTCGTCGGGCACGCCGGACTCGATGAGTCGCAGCAGACGCGCGAAGACCGCGCGGCCTTGAAGGTCGAAGTCGCCGTGCACGGTCGTGAGCGGCGGACTGTAGAAGGCCGACTCGGGTGTGTCGTCGAAGCCGGTGATGCTCACGTCTTCGGGCACGCGGATGCCGCGCTCCGTCAGCGCGCGCAGAGTCCCGAGCGCCATCTGGTCGTTCGCGACCACGATGGCCGTCACGCCCGCGTCGAACGGCACCGTCTGCGCCGCGCGATAGCCCGATGCAGCGGACCAGTCACCGGAGGTCGAGCCCAGCGATGCGAGCCCGTGAGAGGCGAGGGCACGCTCGTACGACAGGATGCGATTGCGCGCCGACACCCAGCCCGGGGGGCCGGCGATGTGGAAGAAGCGCCGGTGCCCGAGCGAGACGAGGTGGTCCACCGCGACGCGGAGGCCCCGGTAGTTCCAGGTCTCGGGATGATCGGCGACCGCGTCGTCGTCCTCGACTTCGATGATGGTCGGCACGCGCACGGGCGTCTCTCGCAGAGCCCGGGTCATGGCATCCGTCGACGTGAACACCAGCAGACCCGCGATGTCCTGGCGCGCGATCAGCGACAGCGCCTCCTGCGCGGCAGCCGGATCATCGCCCTCGAGCGAGACGATGTCGAGCAGGTAGCCCGCGTCCCTCGCGCCGGCGCCTGCTCCCTGCAGGATCCGGCTCGGGCCGACCTCGCCGATCTCGTGCGTCAGCACGCCCACGCGGTGCGAGCGACTGGTCGCGAGGTTGCGCGCGGTGAGATTCGGCCGATAGTCCAGCTGCTCGAGCGCGCGCACGACGCGCTCGCGGGTCTCTGGCCGGATGCCGGCGAGTCCGCGCAGATGCCTGCTCACGGTCTGGTGGGAGACGCCCGCGAGCTTGGCGACGTCGTAGATCGTCGCGGGCTTCCCCGGCGCCGCGGAGAGGACGGAATCGGCGTCGCCGCCCATCAGGTCCTCCTCTCACGACGCTGTCGATGCAAGGACTCTACCGCCGGCGGTTACCGGTCACACGTCGATCCAGCTCGCGCGCGGAGGGGCGAGCTCCTCGAGCTCGGTCCACAGCTCGCCGGGGATCGGCTGCGCGGCCAGCGCCAAGGTCTGAGCGATGCGGTCGGGAGACGACACCCCCACGACGGTCGACGTGATGCGCGGATCGCGCAGCGAGAACTGCAGAGCGGCAGCGGCCAGTGCGACCCCGTACCGCTCGCACGCGGCCTGCATCCGCTCCGCCGCCGCGTGTGCGTCGGGGTTCTCGCCGTACGCGTAGCGGGTGGTCGCGGCCGGGCCCTTCGCGAGCAGTCCTCCCCCGTACGGCGCGGCGTTGAGCACGCCGACGCCGTTCGCGTGCGCGGCGCCGATCACCTCGTCCGCCGACCGGTCGAGCAGCGTGTAGCGGTTGTGCGTGAGCACGACGTCGAAGACGCCGGTGTCCAGCAGCGGACGCAGCACCGAGAGCGCGCCGCCCGCGACGCCGATGGCGTCCACGAGCCCCGAATCCTTGAGCTCGCGCAGCGCCTCGACGGGGCCGCCCGGCGCGAGCGACGCGTCGACGCCGATGCGCTCGGGGTCGTGCAGATGCAGGAGCGGCACCCGGTCGAGACCGAGCCGGTCGAGGCTCTCGCGGAACGACGCGCGCACCCGCGCCCCCGAGAAGTCCGTCGAACCGGGGGCCGGATCGACCTTCGTCGCGAGCACGTAGTCATCGGGGAGCCCGCCCGCCTCGCGCAGAGCCGCGCCGATGCGCCGTTCGGACTCGCCGTGCAGCCCGTAGCCGTTGGAGGTGTCGAGGAACCGGATGG
>JBEVLS010000225.1:0-5233 GCA_040509015.1 Microbacterium sp. | reverse complement strand
GCCGCGACAGCCCCGCAGATCGTCGCGACCAGCCCGCCGATGCTCTGCTCGGCGATGTCGCCCTTCGCGTCGTCTTTGAGCAGATGCCCGCCTCGGGAGGCCGCCCAGACCCACGACAGGTAGCCGAACAGTGCCGCGAAGAAGAAGTTGATCGGCAGCAGCATGCGTCCGGCGAAGAACTGCGAGTACTCCGCGACGAGGCTCGTCGTGAACGGGATCAGCACGATCCACAGCAGACGGATGTTGTTGAGCCAGAGCAGTGCGCCGTCGATCTTCGCGATGTCGCGGAATTGGCCCATGTGGATCACCCACAGCATGCTGAGCAGGCCGAAGCTGATGACGAACGCCATGAAGTTCTCCCACATGCCGCCGAGCGCCGCCCACATCTGACCGTCGGAGCCGACCTTTCCGATGGCCGTCGTCGTGAGGTCGAGCACCAGCAGGGTCGCCGCGATCGCGAACACCGCGTCGGTGTAGGCCTCGACGCGAGCAGGCGAATAGAAATCACGTCGCGTGCGGCTCGTGCTCATGCGCCCAGGGTAGCGAGACGCACGACGCTACGCGCCCTGCGCCGCGACGGCGTCGGCCGCGCGCTGATTCGCGATCGCCTCCGCGTCCGCCGCGTCGGGCGCCGACGGCTCGCCGAACGCGAGCATGAGCCGGTTCGCCCACGCGAAGAACGCCGTCGACTCGACGATGTCCTGGATGTCGGCCCGGGTGAAGCCCTGGGCCACCAGCGCGCGCACGTGATGTGCACCGAATCGGGGCGGCGACGCCGTCAGCGCGGCCGCCGCATCGACGATCGCGCGCCAGCGAGGGTCGACCTCGGCCTCGACGCCCTCCTCCAGAAGGCGCTGGACGGCATCCTCCTGTTTCGTGAAGGTGACGGTGAACCGCGAGTGCACGCTCGTGCACAGCTCGCAGCCGTTGAGACGGGATGCCACGGTCGCGGCCAGTTCGCGCTCGCCCCGCGGAATGCCGGGGCGGCCGAGGAAGATCGCCCTGTCGAGGGCCGTGCGGGTGGCGAGGCCGTCGGGGTGCCAGGCGAGCAGCCGGAAGTACGGCGAATCAGGCCACACGCTCGTCTCGTACGCGGCGATCTGCGCGGGCGTGCCCGTCTCCGGCCCGACGGGCTCGATCCAGGCGTGCCACGCGCGCTCCGCGGTCGTGAACCTCGTGCTCATGCCTCGTCCTCCCCGAACACGTCGTCCAGGATCCGCAGTCCCTGAGCGACGCGGACCTGATAGCTGACCAGTCCGACGATCTGCCCGATCACGACGATCTCGGCGGGCGACCAGCCGGCGGCCACGAGGCCGTTCAGGTCGTCGGCGGTCGCGGCGGCCGGACGCTCGACGAGCAGATCGACGTACCGCAGGGCCGCCCTCACCCGCCGGGCCGCCGCGACGCCCGCCGTTCCGTCCGCACCGTCATGGACGAGCGACGCCGCTTCCGCGGCATCCGCCTGCGCGAGGTAGAACTCCGCGGCGGCGCCGTCGCCCTCCAGGCGAGCCGCACGGGCGGCGACGAGATGCCTCAGGCCCCGGTCGACCCCCGGCACGGGGTCGTCCGCGGGCACGTCGAACAGCGCGTGGTGGCTCGCCTGGGCGGCGTCCCGCACCTCGGGTCGATGGTCGCGAGGGGCGTCGGATCCGACCTCCGCGATCGTCAGGAGCACATCGCTCATGCTGGTCCTCTCTCGGTGTCGGTGGACTCGGCGTCGCCGAGGCGGCTCGCGAGCTCGATGGGATCGGCCGTCGCGTCGACCGCTCGTCCGAGGTACGCCTCGCGAACACCCGGATTCGCGAGGAGCTCGGCAGCGCTCCCCTGCACCGCGATGCGACCGGTGCGCAGCACATAGCCGCTCGAGGCGACGCTCAGCGCGAGCTCGGCGTTCTGCTCGACCATGAACACGCTCACTCCGAGGTCGCGGTTGATCGTCGCGATGTACTCGAGCACGCGCTCGACGACGATCGGGGCGAGACCCATCGTCGGCTCGTCCATGCAGATGAGGCGCGGGCGGCTCATGAGCGCCCGACCGAACGCGAGCATCTGCTGCTCGCCGCCCGACATCGTGCCCGCCCGCTGGCGCCTGCGCTCGGCGAGACGGGGGAAGAAGTCGTAGACGTCGCCGAGCGTCCGGCGCACCTCGCGGTCGCGACGCGTGTGGGCTCCGGTGAGCAGGTTGTCTTCGACGGTCATGTCGGCGAAGACGCGGCGCGCCTCGGGCACCGACGCGATGCCGGCGCGGATGCGGCGGGGCGTGCTCCACGCCGTGATGTCCTGCCCGTCGTAGAGGATGCGCCCCGACACGGGACGCACGAGCCCGAGGATCGTCTTCATCGTCGTCGACTTGCCCGACGCGTTCCCGCCCAGGAGCGACACGATGCTCCCCTCGGCGAGCTCGAGCGAGATGTCGTCGAGCGCCGGACTCGTGCCATAGGTGACGGTGACGTCCTCGAAGGCGAGGAGGGCGCTCATGAGTCGACCCCTTCCGCGAAGGCCTTGCCGAGATACGCCTCGATGACGCGAGGGTCGCGGCGCACCTCGTCGGGCGTGCCCTGCGCGATGAGTCGGCCGTCGTCCAGGACGAGCACGCGGTCGGACAGCGTCATGACGAGATCGAGCTTGTGTTCGACGAGCAGGATCGCCTGTCCCGCCGCCTTGAGCTCGAGCAGCTGCTGCAGCACCTCGGCGGTCTCGGTCTGGTTCATCCCCGCCGTCGGCTCATCGAGCACGAGCAGGCGCGGCGCGGCGATCAGGGCACGGGCGATCTCGGTGCGGCGGCGGTTCGCGTACGACAGCGAGTAGGCGTACTGGTCGCGGCGCGGCGACAGACGCGAGCCGAAGCGGGCGAGCTCGTCGGTCACCCGCTCCGCGTCCGCGGCATCCTGCCGGCGTCGCCTGCGGCTCGGCACCAGCGCGCTCGCGGTCTCGGCGAGGAGCGGCAGCCAGCGGACGCCCGGAACGCGCCGCAGCGCCGGGAACGGCCGCCCGATCGTCTGGACCGACTCGAGGCCGATCAGCACGTTGTCGGCGACCGTGAGGTTGCCGATCACGCGTCCGTTCTGGAACGTGCGCGTGAGGCCGAGGTGCGCGATGTCGTAGGGCTTGCGGCCAGAGATGCGGCGTCCGTCGAGTTCGACGGTTCCGGATGCCGCGCGCAGCACGCCGCTGATGATGTTCAGCGTCGTCGTCTTGCCGCTGCCGTTGGGGCCGATGATCGACACGACCTCGCCGGGGTGGATCTCGAGCGACACGTCGTCGACGACCGTGAGCCCGCCGAATCGCTTCGTGAGCCCTGCGACGCGCAGGAGCGGCCCGGTCATGCGTCCACCTCCTCTCGGTCGGGGCGTCTCGTGAGTCGTCGCCACGTGCGCGCGAGCGGCTCGGAGTGCGCCCACAGGCCCTGCGGACGCCACAGGATCAGCCCGAGCAGCAGCACACCGTAGAACAGCAGGCGCCAGTCGGCGAACGCGCGGAAGAACTCCGGGATGCCGACGAGCACGATCGCGCCGACGACGGCTCCCATCGGCGCCCGCAGACCGCCCAGGATCGCGATGGTCACGGCCAGAACCGACAGCGAGATGCCGAACTGACTCGGCTCGAGGTACGTCACCTGAGAGGCGTAGAGGGCTCCGGCGAAGCCCGCGATGGCCGAGCCGAGACCGAAGGCGAGCGACTTGTACGCGGCGGCGTGGATGCCGGACGACGCCGCGGCGACCTCGTCCTCGCGGACGGCCGCCCACGTGCGGCCGAGGTGCGAGGAGCCCAGTCGAGCGACGAAGACCAGCGCGACGACGAGCACGGCGAAGGTCAGGAAGTACATCCCCGATGCCGACGACACCGGTATGCCGAAGAACGACGGGCGGGGGATGCCGTAGATGCCGCGAGCGCCGTTGGTGATGTCGGGGAGGTTCAGCGCGAGCGCGGCGATGAACGCGCCCGTCGCGAGTGTGGCCATCGACACGTAGTGCCCGCGCAGTCGCCACGTCGGGGCGGTGAGCGCGACGCTGATGACGGCCGCGACGAGGCCGGCGACGACGAAGCTCGCCCAGAAGTCCCAGCCTGCCTTCGTGACGAGAAGCGCCGAGGTGTAGGCGCCGATCGCGAGCGCGCCGGCCTGGCCGAGCACGATCTGGCCCGCGAAGCCGCCGGCGATGGTGACCGAGAGGGCGAACAGCGCGTAGATCCAGACGAGCGCCCCGGTGCGAAGGACGTAGTCGCCCACGACGAGCGGCAGCAGGAGTCCCGCGCCGAGGAGGATCAGCGCCGGCCACCGCCCGAGTCGCAGCGGCCTCCCTGCGCCGAAGAACGTTCCCGTCATCGGCTCGCTCGCCACGACCGGCACCCGCCCCAGGATTCCTCCCGGCCGCACCCACAGGACGAGGATCAGCGAGCCGAAGGTGATGAGCTGGCGCACCGAGTCGCCCCACAGGGCGACCCCGAACGCCTCGGCGATCCCGAGGATCAGCCCGCCCACGATGGCCCCCGGCAGCGAGCCCAGTCCGCCGATCGTGGCGGCGGCGAACGCCTGGATGCCGGCCATGAAGCCCATCGTCGGAGACACGTTGGAGAAGTACATGCCGACCAGCACGCCGGCGATGCCGCCGAGGGCGGACGCGATCACGAAGGAGTACGCCTGGACGCGGTCGACCGGGATGCCCATCTGCGCGGCCGCATCGCGGTCCTGCGACGTCGCCCGGATCGCGCGTCCGATGCGCGTGCGCGCCAGCACGAACGCGAGCACGGCGACGCACACGACGCTCACCCCGATGATGACGAGCGCGATCGTGCCGAAGCGGAAGCCCCACAGCTCGAAGTTGCTGCGCTCGAGCAGCGAGGGGAACCGGCGCGTCTCGGCGCCGAACACGCGCTGCGACGTGTTGTCGAGGATGATCCCGACCGCGAACGTCGCCAGCAGCACCGCGATCCCCGGCGCCGCGCGCAGCGGGCGCACCGCGACGAGGAAGATGACCCAGCCCAGCAGGCTCGTGAAGACGACGACCCCGACCAGCACCGCCCACAGCGGCCAGGCGAGCACCGCGGCGAGGAACCAGCCGAGCATCCCGCCGGCGGCGAAGACGGATCCCGTCGCGAAGTTGACGATGTTCGAGACGCCGAAGATCAGCGATACGCCCACGGCGAGGAGGGCGTAGGTGCTGCCGCTGACGATGCCGGCGAGAAGGATGTCCACGTGTGGGTTGCCTTTCGTGCCGATGTCCGGGCACCCGCC
>JBEVLS010000224.1:0-7096 GCA_040509015.1 Microbacterium sp. | reverse complement strand
CGCGGCGACGGGACGGCGATCTCGGTCGGGTCGCAGGCGCTCGCCGCGGTGCCGGTCGTCTGGGCGGGCATGATGCTCGTCGTCGTCTTCGCCGTGTGGCTGGGCTGGCTGCCGGCGCAGGGCTTCCCGCGGGCGGGCTGGCAGGATCCGTGGGCCGCCTTCCGCGCCCTGCTCCTGCCTGCGCTGACCATCGGCATCGTCGAGGGGGCGATGCTCCTGCGGTTCGTCCGCAGCGCCACCCTGCAGGCCGTCGGGCAGGATTTCGTGCGCACCGCCGCCGCGAAGGGCCTCACCCGCGATGCCGCGCTCGTCCGTCACGGGCTGCCGGTCGTCGGACTGTCGGTCATCACGGTGCTGGGTCTGCAGGTCGCGGGCATCATCGTCGGCGCCGTCGTGATCGAGCAGCTGTTCACCCTTCCGGGCATCGGCCGCATGCTCGTCGACGACGTGAGCCGTCGCGACCTTCCGAAGGTCCAGGGCGAGCTGCTCGCGCTGACGGGCTTCGTCCTCGTCGTCGGGTTCGTCGTGGACCTCGTCCACCGCATGATCGATCCCAGACAGCGAGAGGCAGAATGACCGCGCCGGATGCCGTCTCGGACCGCGCTCCGTCGCGATGGGCGTGGCTGGGGCGCCTGTGGCGCCTCTCGACCGGCCGCTTCGGGATCGTCGTCGTGGTGGTCATCGTGCTCACCGCGATCGTCGCGTCGCTGTGGACCCCGTTCCCCCCGCAGCAGGTCAGCATCGGCGATCGGTGGGCGCCGCCGAGCTGGCCGCACGTTCTCGGCACCGACGCCTCGGGCCGCGACATCCTGAGCCTGCTCATGGCCGGCGCGCGCACGACCGTGTTCGTCGCGGTCGGAGCCGGCGTCGTCGCGACGCTGGTGGGGCTGTCCCTCGCCGCCCTGGGGGCCCTGACGACGCGATGGGTGCGCGAGTCCGTCGCCGTGCTCGTCGACATCCTCATCGCCTTCCCCGTGCTCATCATCGCGATGATGATCTCCGCTGTGTGGGGCGGGTCGCTGTGGGTCGTGATCTGGTCGGTCGGCATCGGGTTCGGCGTCAACATCGCGCGTGTCACGCGGCCGGAGCTGCGGCGCGTGCTGCACAGCGATTTCGTGCTCGCCGGGCGCGCGTCGGGCCTCACGCCCGCGCAGAACCTGTGGCGGCATCTGCTCCCCAACGTCGCACCCGTGTTCATCGTGCAGCTGTCGTGGGGCATGGCGGTGGCCATCCTCGCCGAGGCCGGCCTGTCGTACCTCGGCTTCGGCGCACCGGTCACCGAGCCGTCGTGGGGGCTCCTGCTGCGCGATCTGCAGCAGTACATCACCGTGCATCCGCTGTCGGTGCTGTGGCCGGGACTGGCGATCACCCTGACGGTGCTCGGCCTCAATCTTCTCGGCGACGGCCTGCGCGAGGCGACCGACCCCACGCTCACCCGCAGGGGCGGAGCCCAGCGCACCGCGCGCACGCACGTTCCGGAGGTCGTCGCATGAGCCTCGAGGTCGAAGGACTCACCGTCGACATCGCCGGTCGCCGCGTCGTCGACGGCATCTCATTCTCGGTGCCGGACGGCGCTCGCGTCGGCCTCATCGGGGAATCGGGATCGGGCAAGTCGCTCACCGCCCTCGCGATCCTCGGGCTCCTGCCGGACGGCGCGACCGCTGGCGGATCCGTGCGGTGGAACGGCCGTGAGCTCATCGGACTGGCCGACCGCGAGCTGGCGGGGATCCGCGGCGACGAGATCGGGATCGTCTTCCAGGAGCCGCGCACCGCGCTCAATCCCATCCGCACGGTCGGGCGCCAGATCGCCGAGTCCGTGCGGATCCACGAGAAGGCCACGAAGAAGGATGCCGCGGCGCGCGCCGTCGAGGAGGCCCGACGCGTCGCGCTCCCCGATCCCGAGGGGATCGTCGCACGCTACCCTCATCAGCTCTCGGGCGGACAGCGCCAGCGTGTGGCGATCGCGATGGCGCTCGCGTGCCGACCGCGTCTGCTCATCGCCGACGAGCCGACGACGGCGCTCGACGTGACGATCCAGGCGGAGATCCTCGAGCTGATGCTGTCGCTCGTGGAGGACGACGGCATGTCGCTCGTCTTCATCACCCACGACCTTGCGGTGCTGTCGCAGATCGCCACCCACGGCGTGGTCCTCGAGGACGGACGCGTGGTCGAGCAGGGGTCGGTGGCCTCGCTGCTGTCGGACCCGACGTCTCCGGTCACGCGAGGACTCCTGCGGGACGCCACGGCGACCCTGTGGCGGCCGGGAGGTCGGTCGTGAACCCCGTCCTGCTGCGCGCGCGGGGACTCACGCGCCGCTACCGCTCCCCCCGCACGACGCTGTTCGAGCGGCCGACCTCGACGACGGCCCTCGACGACGCCGACCTCGACGTCCGCGAGGGATCGGCGGTGGGGATCATCGGCGAATCGGGGTCGGGCAAGTCGACGCTCGTGCGCCTGCTCCTGGCACTGGACTCCCCCACCGCCGGCACCGTCGAGTTCGACGGCAGGAGCGTGGACGGCGCGGCGCGCGCCAAGGATCTCCACTGGCTCCGTCGCGAGACCGGCATCGTCTTCCAGGATCCGTACGCGTCGCTCGACCCCCGTATGAGCGTGGGCCGGATCGTCGCGGAGCCGCTCTGGGCGCTGGACATCGAGGGCGACAGGCGCGCACGGGTCCGCGAGGTGCTCGACGACGTCGGTCTCGAACCCGCGATGGCCGATCGGTTCCCGCATGAGTTCTCGGGCGGCCAGCGTCAGCGGATCGCCCTGGCGCGCGCGATCGTGCACCGCCCGCGGCTGCTGATCGGCGACGAGCCCCTCTCGGCGCTGGACGTGACGGTGCGGGCGCAGATCCTCGCTCTCCTGGGCGAACTGCGCGCGCGGGACGGCCTGACCCTCGTCATGGTCTCGCACGACATCGGCGTCGTGCAGAACCTGTGCGACGAGGTGGTCGTCATGAAGGACGGCCGCATCGTCGAGGAGGGACCGACCGAGAAGGTGCTGCTCACCCCCCAGGTGGCGTACACGCGACGACTCCTGGCATCGATCCCCGCGATCGATCCCGGTGCGGCGGGCGAGGCGCCCCGTGTCGGTGGCGCGGGATAGCCTCTCACCATGTCTCCCGCGATCGTCCCTCCGTATCTGCTGGCCCGGATCGCCTCCGTGCAGGAGCCCGCGTGGGCCCGCGCGGCCGAGGCCGCGCGCGCGACGCTCGCCGCTCCGCGCGACTACCGCCCGGTGCGCACGCGACTGCGCCTGTCGATCGACGACGAAGGCGCGCTCGTCGCCGAGACGACGCCGGCTCCCGATCGCACGATCTCCGACGCGCAGAACCGCGAACTGCTGCCCGGCGTCCGCGTGCGCGGCGAAGACGACGCGCCGAGCGGCGATGAGGCGGTCGACGAGGCTTTCGACGGCCTGGGATCCACTTTCGATCTCCTGTGGGACGCCTTCGCGCGCAACGGTCTCGACGGCGCGGGGGGTCAGCTGCTCGCGACGGTCCACTACGGCCGCGATTACGACAACGCCTTCTGGAACGGCGAGCGCATGGTGTTCGGCGACGGCGACGGCGAGATCTTCACGGGGTTCACGAACTCGCTGTCCGTCATCGCGCACGAGCTCGCGCACGGGATCGTCGATGCCGCCGGCGGGCTGACCTACCGCGATCAGTCCGGAGCGCTCAACGAGTCCGTCGCCGACGTGTTCGGGGTGCTGGCCGAGCAGCATCATTCCGGTCAGACCGCTGACGAGGCGTCGTGGCTCATCGGCGAGGGGATCTTCACGCCCGCCGTGCAAGGACGAGCGCTGCGGTCGCTCGAGGCGCCCGGCACCGCGTACGACGACGACGTGCTGGGGCGCGACCCTCAGCCCGGCCACATGGACGACTTCGTCGTGACGAACGACGACAACGGCGGCGTGCACATCAACTCCGGCATCCCGAACCACGCCTTCTTCCTCGTGGCGACGCGGCTCGGCGGGCACGCGTGGGACCGCGCGGGCCTGATCTGGTACCGCGCGCTGACCTCCGGCACGCTCGCGCCCGACGCCGACTTCGCCACGTTCGCGGCGGCCACGGTGCGCGCGGCGCAGGCGGAGTACGGTGAGGAGTCGGAGGAGGTCGCCGCCGTCCTCGCCGGGTGGGCGGGCGTCGGCGTCGATGCGGATGGACCAGAGGCACCCTGAGTCGACGACCGTCGTCGTCATCGTGACCCGCACGGGCGGGTTCGCGGGCGTGCGCAAAGCCTGGCGTGCCGAGCCCGCAGGCGATCAGGCGCCGGCCTTCCTCTCACTGATCGAGCGCTGCCCGTGGGACGACTCCGCAGCGGTGCGCGCAGAGGCACCCCGCAGTGCCGACAGGTTCGTGTGGTCGATCGTCGCCCGGTGGGACGACGAGGACGAGCGCGAGGCGCTTCTCGGCGACAACGACCTGACGGGCGCGTGGCGCGAGCTCGTCGACGCCGTGCGCGACTGGACCGCGCCGGGAGAACACGCGGTCAGCGACCGAACAGACGCTTCTTCTTCGCCGGCTTGAGCGACTTCTGCAGCGAGATCGTGCCCAGCCAGCGGTTGAACTTGTATCCGACCCGGCCCATCCGCCCGACCTCGACGAAGCCGAGCTTCTCGTGCAGGGCCACGGACGCCTCCGCGCCCTTGTCGCTGATGATCGCGACCATTTCGCGCAGTCCTGCTTCTTCGGACGCGGTGATCAGCGCCTCCAGAAGCGCTCGCCCGAGACCCTTCCCGGTCGCGGCCTGGCCGAGATAGATCGAGTTCTCGACGCTGTAGCGATACGCGGACTTGCTCGACAGGGGCTGGACGAGCGCGTAGCCCAGAACCTGCCCCGACGGCGATTCGGCGACGATGAACGGCATCTTGACCCGCTGCAGGTAGGCGAGCTTCTCGCGCCACTGCGCGATCGTCCACTTCTTCTCGTCGAAGGTCACGACCGAGTTCGTCACGTAGTAGTTGTAGATCTCGCGGATGTCGGGGATGTCGGACTCGCGCACGTCGCGGATCTCGTACGAGAACGGGCGTTCCGGCTCGGGCGCGCGGCGCAGATGCCAGGGCAGCCGTCGACGATCGCGGTCGTATTCCTCCTCGAGCATGCCGACAGCCTATGCGTCCGCGCGGGCGTCGGGGATCCGCCAGTCGACCGGCTCGGCACCCTGCTCGGCCAGCAGCGCGTTGGCGCGCGAGAAGGGTCGAGATCCGAAGAACCCCCGACTCGCCGACAGCGGCGACGGGTGCGGCGACTCGATCGCCGGGGTCGCGCCGAGCATCGGCCGCAGGCCTCCGGCATCCTTCCCCCACAGGATCGCCACGAGCGGCCCCCCGCGATCGACGAGCGCGCGAATCGCGTGCTCCGTGACGCGCTCCCATCCCCACCCGCGATGAGAGGCGGGTTGCCCCGGCGCCACGGTGAGGACGCGGTTCAGAAGCAGCACGCCCTGGTCGCTCCACGCGGAGAGATCGCCGTGCGAGGCGGGCGGGATGTCGAGGTCGGACGCGAGTTCGCGATAGATGTTCGAGAGGCTGCGAGGGAGCGGACGCACGTGCGCGTCGACGGCGAACGACAGCCCGATCGGGTGCCCGACGGTGGGGTACGGATCCTGGCCGACGATGAGCACGCGGACGTCGGCGAGCGGACGCCGGAACGCACGGAGCACGTCACGCCCCTCGGGCAGATACGGCCCGCTCTGTCTCAGTCGCTCCCCGAGCGCGGCGATGTCGGGCGCGACCGGCGCGAGGGCGGCCGCCCACCCGGGATCCATCAGTCCGGCGCGAGCGAGTTCGTCGAGGGTCATCGCCACGGCGTCACGCCTCTTCCGGTCCGGCCCGCAGTGCGGCGAGGACGGTGTCGACGGTCAGTTCGACGAAGGTCGGATCGATCGGCGGGAGGCCGGGGACCGACGCACGGAAGAAGAGCGGCCCGGACAGCAGGTCGAGGATCGATTCGACGTCGTCCACCGGGGGGATCTCGCCGCGTGCGACGGCGCGCTCGAAGGCATGGACCGTGGCGATGCGACGCGGGGCGAGGAATCGCTCGCCGAAGTCCGCCGCCGCCGAGGGGTCGTTGCCGAGCGCGGCGATCATGAGGGGCAGCAGATGCCGGGCGAGGAGGTCGCCGTACATCGCCGCCTGTTCGCCCTGCACGATCAGCAGATCCTCGCGCAGCGATCCGGTGTCGAAGTCGAGGTCCACGGCGTACCGGTTCAGCGCGAGGTCGACGTAGAAGTGTCCGAGCGAGTGGTAGCGCCGGTAGAAGGCATCCCGTGTGACGCCTGCACGCGCCGTCAGCATGCGCAGAGTGATCTTCGCCGGAGGAAGCTCCGTGAACAGGTCCGCGATGGCGGCGAACAGCGCGACGTCGATCGCTCCGTCGCGGGGACGACCGAGCCGTGCGCCGGCGACGACGCTCGCGGTTGCCGACGGTTCAGCGATCATTCACCTATCCTCGCCCCTCCAGGTCTGACCGGTATTCGCGACCATGGTACGTTATTTGACGTTCCGCGCAGGGGGCGCGGCTGATCTCCAGGGGAAGCACACCTATGAACTCATCCACGCGCGCCCGCATGGCGGCCGCCGGCGCACTCGTCCTCGCCACCGCCCTGCTCGGCGGATGCTCCGCTCTCGACGGGATCCTCGGCGGCAGCGTCACCCGCGACGCTCAGACGCAGGAGGTCACCGAAGCCGGCGACGCCGATGTGTTCACCCTGCGCGTCGGGGACTGCTTCAACGACGTCGACGCCACCGAGGTCACCGAGGTGCCCGCCGTGCCGTGCGCCGACGCGCACGACAACGAGGTGTACCTCTCGTTCGACATGCCCGACGGCGAATGGCCCGGGCAGGAGGCCATCGACGCAGCCGCCGAGGCCGAGTGCACGCCGGCCTTCTCGTCGTTCGTCGGACTCGACTACGACTCCTCCTCGCTCGACTGGTACGCGATCTACCCGGTGCAGGGAGGCTGGGAGGACCTCGGCGACCGCGAGATCCTCTGCGCGGTCTGGGACCCCGCGGGCATGATCGAGGGAACCCTCGCAGGCGCCGCTCGCTGACGCCCTCCAGAGCAGAGCACCCCGTCGCTCCACGCGACGGG
>JBEVLS010000223.1:0-10676 GCA_040509015.1 Microbacterium sp. | reverse complement strand
TCTCCGACAACCCCGACGCGTACGCGGGCCTGCCCGTGCTGTTCGACCTCGAAGAGCTCGACGGAGGCACCCGCCTGACGGTGAGCCAGGATCGTGCGGACTTCTCGGACGAGCAGGTCGCCGCGACGATCGCGGGCTACAACGCGTTCATCGACGACATCGAGCGCGTCGTCGCCGGGCTCCAGCCCTAAAGGGCACCGGGGCGGCGCAGCGCCTGCATCGCCAGGTGGCTGCCCGCCCTGGCCGCCTCGAGCGCGTCGGCGCCGTCGATCCTCGCGATGAGGAACCCCGCCGCGAACGCGTCCCCGGCGCCGGTGGAGTCCACGACGTCGTCGACGCGCTGCACGGGCACCTCGTGCGGGACGCCGTCGAGCGTCACGATGACGGGATCGCCACCGCGCTTGACGACGTAATCGCCCGGCGGGACCAGACCGAGCGTCGCTGCCAGCCGGGCTTCGTCGGCGTTCGCGAACACGACATCGGGATGCGTCTCGGCGAGGATCTCGGCCAGCAGCGGCGCCCCGATCGCGTGCATCGTCGCGGTGCTCGACAGATCGATGCTCACGGGGATGCCGCGCTCCTTCAGCTGAGCGACGGCGACCAGCAGCGCCGCGCGGGATGCGGCATCCGTGAACCCGTACAGCGGCAGATGCACTCGACCGGAGCCGTCGAACCACGCCTGGTCGATCGGCTCGAGCTCGGCGGCGGCGCCGCGGTCGGTGATCATCGTGCGCTCGCCCTCGTCATCCACGAGGATCACGATCGCCCCCGTCCGGCCTCCTCGCTGCACGCGCACATCGACCCCGGCGGTGGCGAGCTCCCGGGCGAGGGTGTCACCCAAGGCGTCCGCGCCGACGCGGCCGATGAACCTGACGGGATGCCGCGCGGCGGCGGCGACGGCGACGTTCGCCGCGCTTCCGCCGCGCGTCAGGCGCACCTCGGCCGGATTGTCGGTGCCGCGCGCGAGCGCGTGCCCCCCGAGGACGATGAGGTCGGCGACGAGATCCCCGACGACGGTCAGCATCAGTGCCCGGCGGAGATCGCGAGCGCGATGTCGGCGCCGAGCGAGACGTTGCCCCGGTAGACCTCGACGTTCACGTCGAGGCTGCGGCCGCCGGTCTCGCGCTGCATGAAGTCGAGCAGGAACGGAGTCGTGTCGTGCCCCGACACCCCCTGCGCATCCGCTTCGCTGAGCGCGCGGGCGAGCACGTCGTCGTGAAGAGCGGGGGAGAGCTGCCGGTCCTCCGGCACGGGATTGGCGACCAGCAGGGTGGAGGCGATGCCGAGGGCGTCGCGGATGCCGACGATGCGGGCGATCTCGTCGGCGGAGTCCACCGAGTACTCCAGGTCGTAGCCGGAGTCGGAGATGTAGAACCCCGGATAGTCGGTGGTGCGATAGCCGACGACGGCGAGATTGAGGGTCTCGAGTCGTTCGAGCGTGAGCGGGATGTCGAGAAGCGACTTCACTCCGGCGCTGACGACGACGAGCGGCAGTGTCGCGAGGGTGCCGAGGTCGGCGGATTCGTCGAAGGTCTCCTGCGCGCGGCGGTGGACGCCGCCGAGGCCGCCCGTCGAGAACACCTTCACGCCCCCGGCATGGGCGAGGAACGCCGTCGCGGCGACCGTCGTGCCGGCGCTGAGCCCCTTGGCGGCGGCGACCGCCAGGTCGCGCAGGCTCGCCTTGACGACGCCGTCCGCCGTGGAGAGGCGCTCGATCTCGTCCGCGCTCAGACCCACGGTCGGAACGCCGTCCACGACGCCGATGGTGGCGGGCACGACGCCGACCGCCCGCACCCGCTCTTCGGCCTCGCTGGCCACTTCGATGTTTCGGGGGCGGGGAAGACCGTGCGTGAAGATCGTCGACTCCAGCGCGAGCACGGGCCGCCCGGCATCCACGGCTTCCCTGACTTCTTCGGACACCCGCACTGCAGACTGCGCCACCGTGGCCTCGTTTCTCGCGATATCGACGTCATCGAGCCTAGAGCGGCGCGCTACCGATGCCTGTGACGACTGTCAAGCGTGTTGCGCGGCATCCTGCGATGGCTCACGATCGGGTCGAGAGGGGTGCGGATGCGCTCCTCGGAGGGAGACTCATGAGCATCGGTGCGGGAATCGTCCTGTTCGTCATCGGAGCCGTCCTGGCATTCGCGATCAACGTCGAGGTCGAGTGGGTGAACCTCGACATGGTCGGCTACATCTTCATGGGGGCCGGGTTCCTGGTCTTCCTGCTCGGCCTGATCATGCTGGCGCGCCGTCGTCAGACCGAGAGCGTCACGCGGACCGCCGTCGACCCCACGGTGGGGGAGCAGGTCACGCGTCGCACGACCAGTTCGACCGACGACATCTGACGCTCACCTGACACGCGGTGGGCGCGGAGGGTCCATGCCGAGGCGGATACGGGTGCGTTTGCGCTCGATGACGATGAACGTTCCGCCGAGAAGCCACAGCGGCACCTGGGTGAGGAACGCCCAACGGAACGCCTCGAGCGAGTAGGTGGACGGGGTGCCGGCGCCCTGCAGGTCGAGCGCGAGCCCGATCATGAAGATCGCGATCAGCGCGGCGAGGAACCCGCCGGCGTTCGTCACCCCTGTCGCCGTGCTGAGCCGGTGCGCAGGATTGTGCGTGCGGGCGTGGTCGAAGGCGATCATCGACGCAGGGCCGCCCATCGCCAGCGCCACTGCCAGGCCGAACAGCAGCCAGAGCGGGGCGGGACCCGGATAGGCGATGACGACGAGCCACGCGACGAGCTGGACGAGCACGGCCGGCAGCACGAGCGCGCGGGATCGCAGGTGCGGGACGCGGCGCGAGATGTCGCCCATGATCGGGCCGAGCGCCATGCCCACGATCACGTACGTCGAGAGGATCGCGGCGGCTTCGGCGACGGTGCGTCCTTCGCCCGCGGTGAGGAACGGCATGCCCCACAGCAGGACGAAGGCCGTTCCGGCGAAGGGCGTGGTGAAGTGCGACCAGAACGCGAGGCGTGTTCCCGGGTGCGCCCACGCCGCACGGATGCCGACACCGGTGTCGATCGACGACGTCACCACCCGGATGGCCCCGGTGTCGGTGTTCACCGAGACGTCCGCCTCGCGCTCCGGGGGATGATTGCGGATGAGGGAGAAGACGAGGACGGCGAAGAGGATGCCGAGCCCTGCGATGCTGCCGAAGGTGATCGTCCACGTGGTGGCGTGAAGAAGCGCTGCCAGAGGGACGAGCGCGAGGAGCTGACCGGTCTGGCCCAGGATGCCCGTGAACTGCACCATGAGCGGTCCGCGCTGCGCGGGGAACCACGTCGCGATGAGACGCAGCACGCCGGGGAAGATCGCGGCGTCACCCGCCCCGAGCAGCACACGCGCGACGATCGCCACGCCGACGCTCGGGGAGAGGGCCATCGTCAGCTGCCCCACGGCCATGAGCACCATGCCGATCGTCATGATCGGGCGGGATCCGAATCGGTCGAGAAGGATGCCGACGGGGATCTGCATGCCGCCGTACATCGCCAGCTGCACGACGGCGAACAGCGACAGCGTCGCGGCATCCGCTTGGAACCGCTCGGCGGCATCGACACCGACGGCGCTCAGGGATGAGCGGTTGACGACCGCGAGCACGTACGCCGCGACCCCGACGGCCCAGATGAGCCACGCGCGCCAGTCCGGCTCTGCCGGGGCGGAGCGGGGGGAGGGGTGCACCCTCCTACGCTACCGACCGCTATGGTCGTGACCATGACCCCCGCCCTGTTGATGCTCGTCGGCGCGGCGGTGACGCTGATCGCGCTGGTCATCGTCCACCTTCGGCCCACCGGCCTGAACCCGATGCGCGACCCCGTGAGCCAGTACGGCATCACCGCGTACCGCGCCTGGTACTGGACGGCAGCAGGCGGAGCGGCCCTCGCGGGAGTGGGCGCAGCGCTGTTCTTCTCGACGATCGGCACCGTCATCGCCCAGATCACCGTCGTGCTGCTGGTCGTGTTCTTCGTCGCGCGGGCGCTGATCGGCTTCTTCCCGATGGACGAGCCCGAGGGGGAGCGCACGCGCACGGGGCGGATCCACAACCTTCTCGCGACGGCGGCGTTCGCGTCGGTGACCGCCGCCGCATTCACCGGCGCCGGCGCCCTGCACGACGGCGGCCTCGCCGGCGCGTCGGCATGGTCGACCGTCCTCGGCGTGGTGATGGCGGTCGGAGCGGTCGGGCTGCTCGTCGGGCGCCGCGTCCGCGGCATCTTCGGCATCGCGGAGCGCCTGATCTACGCCGGATTCATCCTCTGGTTCGTCATGCTCGGAGTCCTCACTCTCACGCGTGCCTGAGCACCGACGAGCCGGTGCGTCGGACCCGTCGCCCTGCGGGTCAGGGGACCGGCGTGGAGACCGGCGCTTTCGCCGGACCGGTGAAGACCGCGCCGACACTCGCGGCGGTCACCAGGGCGATCGCGATCAGATCGAGCAGCGTGAGCCGCTGGTGCAGGATGAGCCACCCCGCGATCACGGCCGTCGCGGGCGCGAGCGACATCAGCACGCCGAAGGTCGATTCGGGCAGACGTCTCAGGGCGATGAGTTCGACGGCGTAGGGGATCCCTGACGACAGGACCGCGACGACCAGGCCGATCGCGAGCACGTCGACCCGCAGCAGGGCCGGACCGGCGAACGCGATGCCGAACGGGAGCGTGAGGACCGTTCCGACGGCCATGGCCAGAGCGAGGCCGTCGAGTCCGGCGAAGCGTCGACCGGTGCCCGCCGCGGCGAGGATGTAGCCGGCCCAGCAGGCGCCGGCGACCACCGCGAGCACGATGCCGACCGGATCGAGTCGGCCGACATCGACCCCGCACAGGATGACGACGCCCGCGAAGGCGAGGAGCGCCCACAGCCAGCTCACGCCGCGCCGCCCCATCACCACCGAGAGGATGAGCGGGCCGAGCACCTCGATGGTGACGGCGACGCCGAGCGGGATCCGCTCGATCGAGAAGTAGAACGACGTGTTCATGACGGCGAGGATCGCGCCGAACCCGACGACGGTGAGCCAGTCCTTGCGGGTGCGGCCGCCGAGGGCCGGCCGCGCGATCAGGAGGAGGAGGACAGCGGAGAAGCCGATGCGCAGGCTGACGACTCCCATGGGGCCGAGGATCGGGAAGATGAGCACCGCGACGGCGGCACCCGCATCCGCGGCGACGCTCGCGACCAGCACGAGGACAGCCGCGAGAGATTGGGAAGACCTGTTCTCCACCGACCCAGCCTAGGGAAGGGGACCGACACGATAGCCTCCGACGGTGAGTGTCACCATCGAAGCATCCGCTGTCCTGCTCGACATGGACGGGACGCTCGTCGACTCGTCGGCGGTGGTCGAGCGGGTGTGGAGCGACTGGGCGCGCGAACACGATCTCGATCCTGCGGAGGTCATCCGCGTCGTGCACGGTCGTCAAGGGCACGAGAGCATGGCGATCCTGCTGCCTGAGCGGTCGCCCGAGCAGAACCAGGCGGACAACAGGGACGTGCTGCGGCGTGAGACCGATGAGACGGACGGCGTCGTCGAGATCGCGGGGGCGGGGGAGTTCCTCCGTGCGCTGCGCGGCAGCAGGTTCGCGCTGGTCACGTCGGCGACCGCCGAGCTCGCGAATGCGCGCATGGGCGCAGCCGGACTCGGTGTGCCGCAGGTGGCGATCACCGCCGAGGATGTGTCGGCGAGCAAGCCGGATCCGGAGGGATTCCTCGCCGCCGCCGTCGCGCTGGGCGTCGACCCGCTGGCGTGCGTCGCGTTCGAGGATTCGGCCGCGGGGGTGGCGTCGGCGCGGCGCGCCGGGATGCGCGTGGTCGGGATCGGCGCTGCGGCGGTGGCGCACGGTGCGGACTGGACGATCGCGGATCTCTCGGGCGTGCGAGTGAGCGTGGGGGAGGACCGGATCACCCTCACGCTGACGGACGTCGTGGAGTGACCCGCGAGTTCAGCGCGCGAGCAGGTCGGCCACGAAGACCGCGGCGGCATCGGCCCCGACATGGTCATCGGCGGTGATCGTGACCACGGTGTCGCCGGAGAAGACCACCAGCTGACCGTACGCGCCGTGCAGGCGCCATGCCGTTCCGGGGCCGTCCCATCCCGCGAACGCGTACCGCTCGTAACCGGGATTCTGACCGGCGACGACCCAGTCGGTGTGCATCGCATCGGTCCACGTCGCCGAGACGATCCGTGCGCCGCGCCATCGGCCACGATCCCGGATGAGGCGTCCGATGCGAGCCAGTTCCTCGGTGCGGAGGGCGAGCCCGCCACCGGCGACGATGCGTCCGTTCGGACAGCGCTCCCACACGACGTCCGGGATGTCGAGGGGTCCGAACAGGCGCGGTCGGAGGAAGTCGACCACGTCGCCGACGCGAGCGGCGAGCACGGTCATCGCCGTATACGTACTTGCGTTCGAATACTGGAACGAACGTCCGGGGGAGTCGCGGCCGAGGAACTCCCGCGCGAGATCGGGCCAGTCGGTCATCATCGTCTCGGACCACGGCAGGTCGATCCCGCTCGTCATCGTCAGGAGGTGCCGCAGGGTGACGTCTTCTACGCCGCGGCCGAGCACGGCATCCGGAAGATACGTCGCGACCGGCTCGTCGAGGGAGACGATGCCTTCATCGGCCGCGATGCCCACCGCGAGCGCGCAGACGCCCTTGGCCGCGGAGTGGACGTCTTCGCGCACGTCGGGTGTCCAGCGATGCTCGGCCACGTCGTCGCCGGTGAGGACGTGAAGGCCGTGCGCACCGAAGCCCGATGACGTGAACTCGCGCACGATGCCGTCACGGATGATCTGCGCGGACGTCATCGTTCCAGTCTGCCCTCCGACGGGTCGCGCTGCCCGCGATCGACTCTGAGCGCGTTCAGGCGCGCCTCCTTGTCATTCGCGTGCCAGATGGAGGCGGTGATGCCGAGCACGGCCGCCGGGATGAGCGCGGCGAGCGCGAAGACTCCTAGGCCGGGCAGGAACCCGATGCTCCCGAAGAGCGGGCCGAGGCTCAGCCCGGGCCCGACCACCACCACGGCAGTCGCGATGAGGAGTGTGCGGCGGTGCTTGGCGGTCATCGGTTATCCACCTCCGGGGTTGTGGGGGACGCTGACGTCTCGATCCGAGAAGCCGAGCTGACATAATGTGCATTATCGGCTATCGCGATCTCAGCGTCGCCGTTGGTACTGTACGGCAAGCCCCCTGCTGCGCCTCGTTCCACTGACCAGGGCTCGAGGGCAATGATCTCGCCGACGTCGGACACCCTCAGTCTCCTGCGGATCGGTGATCAGCGCACTCGCCGCTTCGGCGAGACCGTCGAGCTCGGCGTGCAAGAGCGTCAGCGGATCGATGCCGGTGAGCGCTGCCGATTCGAGCCGTCGTCCGCTCATCTCTAGGCTCATGAGCATGCTGGATTCGCTCACCGGGTTCGTCGTCGTCGGCGTCGCGATCCTCGTGGGCTGGATCCTGGGACGCATCGATCTGCTGGGCGAGCATGCCAAACCGGTGCTCAGCCGCCTGACCTTCTTCGTCCTGTCGCCGTTCCTGCTGTTCGTCGTGCTCTCCCAGGCCGATGTGCGGATGCTGTTCTCCGCCCTGCTGCCGGTGTCCGCCATCGCTGCGCTCGTCGTCATGGCGGCGTACGTCGTATTCGCGCGCCTGGCCTGGAAGCGCTCGGTCGGCGAGACGGTGATCGGCGCTCTCAGCGCGGGTCAGGTGAACTCGAACAACATCGGCATCCCGCTGTCGCTCTACCTTCTCGGCAGCGCGGCCTTTCCCGCGCCGGTCATCCTGCTGCAGCTGCTCGTGTTCACGCCGATCACGATGGCCATCCTCGACGCCGTCACCTTCGGGCGCACGACGCTGTGGCGCACGCTCACGCGCACCGCGACGAATCCGATCGTGCTCGGCTCGCTCCTCGGGACCGCCGTGTCGGTGAGCGGCCTCGAACTGCCGCCGATCGTCATGGAGCCCCTCGTCCTCATCGCGAACGCCTGCGTCCCCATCCTGCTCATCAGCTACGGCATCTCGCTGCACGGTCAGCGGGTGCTGGGCGCTGCGGGCCGTCGCCGGGATGTCGTCCTCGCGACCGGCCTGAAGCTCGTCGCGATGCCGCTCGTGGCGTGGGCGGTCGCTCAGTTCGTGTTCGGTCTCTCTCCGGCGGACGTCCTCGTCGTCGTCGTGCTGGCTGCTCTTCCCACGGCGCAGAACGTCTTCAACTACTCCCAGCGGTTCGGCGTCGGCGAGACGATCTCCCGCGACACGGTGTTCCTCACGACGGTCGGCTGCGTGCCGATCCTGCTGCTGGCGACCTTCCTGCTGGGCTGACCGTCAGCCCGTCCGCAGCTCACGCAGCGACCCGAAGATCACCCGGACACCGTCGCTCTCGCGCAGGATGGTGAACAGCGTCATCGTGCACGCCCGGCACAGCACGATCGCGCCGGTGTCGTCCTGCTCGACCGACGCCTCGGCCAGCACCGACGCGTCGCCGCATCCGCCGCATACGCCGACCATGACGGTGACGTCTCCGGCCATCGCCTCCGACAGCAGACCCGCGATGGCGTTGCCGTCGACCCGCGTGGCTCCTCGCATCATGCACCTCCGAAGCGCTCGGTCTTGATCCGCCCGGGCGGATGCCCGAGCTCGACGAGCGCATCGGCGACATGCTCGACGAATCCGGTCGGCCCGCACACGTACACGCTCGGCTCGTCCTCCGGCGACCACACCGCGGCGGCGATCGACGGCACGTCGAGCCTCCCGACCCGACCCTGCCAGCCGGCGGGCGCACCGCGCGTGTACGCCCATGTGACCGCCACTCCCCTGCCCGCGGCATCCGACTCGAACTCTTCGCGATAGATCGCGTCTTCCGGGGTGCGCACCGAGTAGAGAAGGCGAACGGATGCCGCGGCACCGGCGTCCTCGGACGCGCGGGCGATCGCGCGCAGCGGGACGATCCCCGACCCGCCCGCGATGAGCTGCACCCGCTCCCCTCGCCCTGGCCGCCACACGAAGTAGCCGCCCAAAGGTCCCTTCACCTCGAGTTCGTCGCCGACCTGCACGTCACGCACCAGGTACGGCGACACCTCTCCCTCGGGGATCTCGTCGACCGCGAGCTCGATCGTCCCACCGGGACCGTACGAGCCGAGCGAATAGGAGCGCTCCGCCTGATAGCCGTCCTCGGCCGTCAGCCGGATGTCGACGTGCTGGCCGGCGTCATTGCCCGGCCACTCGTCGACGGCGAGGCGCAGGATCCGCGCGTGCGCGGTCGACGGGACGACCTCGGCGACGCGCGCCGTGCGCCAGCCGCCGACGATCACCAATACCGCTCCTCGGACCAGGGGTCCCCGTGCATGTTGTAGCCGTTCTGCTCCCAGAATCCGGCCTCGTCCTCATCCATCAGGGTCAATCCGCGCACCCATTTGGCGCTCTTCCAGAAGTACAGGTGCGGAACGAGCAGTCGCGCCGGACCCCCGTGCTCGGGGTCGAGGGGTTCGCCGTCGAACTCGAACGCGACCCACGCCTTGCCGCCGAGCAGATCGTCGAACGGGATGTTCGTGGTGTAGCCGCCGTAGGAATGCGCCATCGCGAAGGCCGCATCCGTCTGCACATGCTCCATGAGCGTGTCGATCGACACCCCGCGCCAGGATGTGCCGAGTTTCGACCATCGCGTGACGCAATGGATGTCGGTGTCGACGTCTTCGATGGCCAGCGCCTGCAGGGCATCCCAATCCCACGAGGTCACTTCGCCGTGCTCGTTGCGGATCGCGAACGACCACTCTGCGGTGTCGATGCGAGGCGTCGGGCCGGCCGAGAGCACCGGGAAGTCCTCGGTCAGGTACTGCCCCGGCGGAAGACGCGGGTCGGACTCGCGGCGCCGAGCGCCGAAACCTCGTGAGAAGACGGCCATCAGAAGCTCCCGGGGGTGGAGGATGCGGGATGGAGCGGACTACGTCAGTGTGGCAGTCCGCGGCATCCGTGTCACCCGTCGATGAGGGACACACAGCGCCGAGGTGCTCGCCGAGTCTCGACCACGGGTCTAGACTTCAGTCGCCCCTCATTCAGGAAACTTTCAGGAAGGACACCTCATGTCCGCAGAATCCCCGGTCATCAAGTCGGCCGTCAACGGCATCCGCACCGCGCTCGGCATCGGTGGCGTGCTCGCGATCATCGTCGGCATCCTCATCCTCGTCTGGCCCGGCAAGACGGCCATGGTCGTCGCGGCGATCATCGCGATCTACGCCATCGCGGCCGGCCTCGTCTACGCCGGCCTCGGCATCTTCTCCAAGACCAAGGGCGGCTGGGCGCGCGTCGGTCACATCGTGCTGGGTGTGCTCTTCGTCATCGCCGGCATCGTGGCGTTCGCGAACCTGGGCGGCACGACCGCGTGGCTCGCGCTGTTCCTCGGCATCCTCGTCGGCATCATGTGGATCATCGAGGGCGTCGTGTCGCTCTCGACCCTGGGCGACGCCTCGTCGAAGACGTGGACGATCATCTTCGCGATCATCAGCATCATCGCCGGTGTCGTGCTGCTGTTCTCGCCGATCTGGGGCGCCCTCGTCATCTGGTGGCTGCTCGGCATCTCGCTCGTCGTGCTCGGCATCGTCAACGTGATCCGCGCGTTCACGTTCAAGGGCGACATCTGATCCGTCCCCCACGACGAACGGCCCCGGACATCCGTTCGGGGCCGTTCGTGTCGGTGCTCTGA
>JBEVLS010000222.1:0-4166 GCA_040509015.1 Microbacterium sp. | reverse complement strand
GACGCCTTCAAGAAGTAGGCCCGTCCGGGAGGGTGCGCGACGACAGTCGCGCCCCTCCCGACTTCATTGCTCCGCGCCCGACCCCTCGAGGGCCAGGGCGATGACCTCTGCCCTGGAGCGGGCATTCCACTTGCGGAATATCCGCGACACGTGGAACTTCACCGTGTTCTCACTGATCGCCAGCGACTGAGCGATCGTCCGATTGCGCGCGCCCCGGACCATGAGGTCGAGCACCTCGCGCTCGCGGCCGGTGAGCGACGCCGGCTCGGCGGCGGGGGCGTGCAGGGCCGGAGGGTCCAGCGGCACCACCACGGCAAGTCTCGATCCCCAGCCCGCGGTCGCTTCGAGCGCGAGCCGTCCGCGCATGGCGACGATGCGCTGGCGGAGCGGCTCGAGGATCGCATCATCGGTGTCGATGAGCCCTGCCCCGTCGTCGCGCACGTCGATCAGAAGATTGGTGCCGTCGCAGTCCCACTGCACGCGGACGCGGCTGACGTCCGTCTGATCCGTGAGGGCGAGCACCGCGCCTCGCACGACGGCGCGAGCACCGTGGGCGATCTCCGGCGGAAGCGCTCGCCCGTCGACCGGAGGCTCGACGAACTGCACGTCGATCCGTCGGTGACGCACGATCGGGGCGAGGTCGTCGCGCAGCCTCTGGAAGGCTGTCGCCACCGGCTCCTCGTCGAGCGTCAGCACGTGATCGGTCGCCGTTCGCAGCTCGACCAGCGCCTCGGCGGCGAGCCGGATCGAGGCGTGGCGTGCAGCCGCGTCGTCGAGCTGCCGCGAGCGCAGGATCGCCAGCAGGGATTCGAGGGTCGTGGACTGCCGGTCGGCGAGGTCGTTGACGAGTTCGGAGCGAACGGATGCCGCAGCCCGCGACTCCCGCAGATACCGGGGTGTCGCCTCGCTCTCGTCGGACGAGGCGGAGGAGCGGAGTGATGCGTTCGTCGGCGAAGGCATGCCTCATGGTATGCCTACCCCTCGCGTCCCGACCTACTCGTTCGGGTAGCACCCTCCACTCCGATCGGTCATCGATCTCGGCGGACCATCGGCCGACGATGGAACGACACGTGCGAGTTCGAGGAGGAACCACATGCCGACGAACAGAGCGGTCGCCTACCAGGGACCGGGAGTGGTCGAGGTCATCGACATCGACTACCCGACCTTCGAATTGAAGGACGGACCCGGGGTGAATCCCGCGAACATCGGGCGCAAGCTGCCCCACGCCGTCATCCTGAAGACGGTCAGCACCAACATCTGCGGCTCGGACCAGCACATGGTCCGCGGGCGCACCACCGCCCCTGCCGGGCTCGTCCTGGGCCACGAGATCACCGGCGAGGTCGTCGAAGTGGGACCCGACGTCGAGTTCGTCCACGTCGGCGACATCGTCTCGGTGCCGTTCAACATCTCGTGCGGTCGCTGCCGCAACTGCAAGGTCGGCAAGACCGGCATCTGCCTCAACGTCAACCCCGACCGCCCCGGCAGCGCCTACGGCTACGTCGACATGGGCGGATGGGTCGGCGGACAGGCCGAGTACGTCCTCGTCCCCTACGCCGACTGGAACGCCCTCGTCTTCCCGGATCGCGCACAGGCGCTCGAGAAGATCATGGACCTGACGATGCTCTCGGACATCTTCCCGACCGGCTTCCACGGGGCCGTCACAGCGGGTGTGGGCGTCGGCTCGACCGTCTACGTCGCGGGAGCCGGCCCGGTCGGTCTCGCCGCCGCGGCCGGCGCGCAGCTGCTCGGCGCGGCCGTGGTGATCGTCGGTGACGTGAATGCGGACCGACTCGCGCAGGCGCGCAGCTTCGGCTGCGAGACCGTGGACGTGGGGGAGGGTTCGCTGCCCGACCAGCTCGAGCAGATCCTCGGGGTGCCCGAGGTCGACTCAGCTGTCGACGCGGTGGGATTCGAGGCCCGCGGACAGGGCCACGGCGCGGACGCGAAGGAGGCGCCGGCCGCAGTGCTCAACTCCCTGATGGGCGCCACGGCCGCGGGCGGCGCCATCGGCATCCCCGGTCTGTACGTCACCGGCGACCCGGGAGCCGTCGACGACGCCGCCAAGGAGGGCTCGCTGTCGCTGAGCTTCGGGACGGGGTGGGCGAAGTCGCTCTCGTTCACCACCGGGCAGTGCCCGGTCATGAAGTACAACCGTCAGCTCATGATGGCGATCCTGCACGACAAGGTGCACATCGCCGAGGCCGTCAACGCGAAAGCGATCCCGCTCGAGGACGCCCCGCGCGGCTATGCCGAGTTCGATGCCGGCGCGGCGACCAAGTACGTCCTCGACCCCAACGGCTATCTCGCCGCCTGACCACCCGACACCGAAGAAAGCAGGAAGACCATGTCATCTCTCACCCTCGCCGACGCCCGCACCATCATCGCCGCCGCTGAGGCGCGTGCGGTCGAGATCGGCCAGCCCATGAACATCGCCGTCGTCGACGGCGGGGGCAATCTCATCGCACACGTCCGCCAGGACGGTGCGTGGATCGGCAGCATCGACATCTCGATCAGCAAGGCCTGGACGTCGAGGGCCTTCGACATCCAGACGAAGGACCTCGGCGACAATTCCCAGCCGACGCAGCAGTTCTTCGGCATCCACACCACGAACGGCGGCAAGGTGGCCATCTTCGCCGGCGGCGTGCCCGTCACCCGAGACGGTGCCGTCGTCGGTGCGGTGGGCGTGAGCGGCGGATCGGGAGAGCAGGACCAGACGGTCGCCGAGGCGGGCGCCGGCGCTCTCTGAGCAGGGCGACGCGGCGGGCGCGGTTGCCTATTGTGTGAGGTGACCGCGCACCGCTCGCCACGCCTCGAAGGATCATGCCGATGTCGATGTCCACTCCCGCTCGGCGTGTGCCCATCGAGCCGCAGAGCGTCGACGCTCCGCTCACGGGCTCAGCCGTCTTCCTCGTGCTCGCGGTGGCCGACCATCCGGAGGCCCTCGCCACCGCCGCCTCCGTCCTCGGCAGCGTGTCCGACCTCCAGAAGAACGTCGCCTTCCGCGACCTCGGGGCGTCGCTCGCGTGCACCGTGGGGATCGGCAGTCGGGTGTGGGATGCCGTCACCGGTCAGCCGCGCCCCTCGGAGCTGCACGATTTCCGCCCCGTCGTGGGTGCGGTCCACACGGCGATCGCGACGCCTGGCGACATCCTGCTGCACATCCGGTCCGACCGGCGCGACCTGTGCTTCGAACTGGAGCGGCAGCTGCTCGAAGCCTTCGGCACCTCGGTGACGGTGGTCGACGAGACGGTCGGTTTCCGGTACTTCGACGTGCGCGACCTCCTGGGGTTCGTCGACGGCACCGCCAACCCCGTCGGTCAGGCCCTGCCCGAGGCGACGATCGTCGGCGACGAGGATCCCGCTGTCGCCGGCGGCACCTACGTCGTCGTGCAGAAGTACACGCACTCGTTCGACGCCTGGCAGGCGCTCACGACCGAGCAGCAGGAGGCGATCATGGGCAGGCGCAAGGCCGACAACGTCGAGCTCGACGACGCGACCGAGGGCCAGAAGTCGCACAAGACGCTGGCGACCATCACCGACGATGCCGGCGAACACGACATCCTCCGCGACAACATGCCGTTCGGCTCACCGGGATCGGGCGAGTTCGGCACGTACTTCATCGGATACGCGCGGCGCCTGTGGGTGATCGAGAAGATGCTCGAGCGCATGTTCGTCGGCGACCCTCCGGGGCTCCACGACCGCCTGCTCGACTTCTCGACCGCTCACACCGGCAGCGTGTTCTTCGCGCCCTCGGCAGAGCTCCTCGACGGTCTCGGCGATCAGCCGCCGGTGATCGCCCGCACCACGACGTAGACGGCGAGCACGACGACGGCGACGCCGACGACCAGATCGGTCCATGTCGCGACGCTCTCCTTCGCGTTCTTGCCCTTCTTCGCCACGTGCATGAGCCCGGCGATCAGCAGGAAGACACCGCCCGCGAGGCCCGCGGGCAGCGCCCAGCCGGGGACGAGGGCCAGCAGCCCGGCGAGTCCCATGCCGACGTTGGCCATGCCGAGCTCGCGGGTGAGCTGCGTCACCTGGATGCTCGGAGCAGAGGCGCCGAGGATCTCGGCGGTCGCGCCCTTGCCCGACATCTGTACGACTCCCGCGAGCAGCAGGCGCGTGCCGACTCCCCAGAACACCCACCACTTCCCGAAGACGAGCAC
>JBEVLS010000221.1:0-3729 GCA_040509015.1 Microbacterium sp. | reverse complement strand
GTGAGGTCGATCGAGGTCGCGGTCAGGTCTAGCGGCGGCATCCCCCGAGTCTATCGACGAGGCTCGTCCCGGTACCGTGGACTCATGAGCGATGAGCGATGGATCTGGGGCGTCGGCCTCGCGACGACCGCCGAGAACGGCACCGTGCTGGACACCTGGTTCCCGTCCCCCGAGCGCGGACGCATCCCCCTCGGCTACGACCCCGCGATCCCGCCGGACGAGCTCGATCGACTGGCCGTTCCCGATCCGCGCCGTGCCGTGGTGGTCGACGTCGTCGCGGTCGAGGTCGACCTCGCGGCGCCGCCGACGTCGACGTCCGACGCCTACCTGCGTCTCCACGCGCTGTCGCACCGGCTCGCCGCGCCGAACGAGGTCGATCTCGACGGCATCTTCGGGCACCTGCCCAACGTCGCGTGGACGAACGCCGGCCCCATGCACCCCGACGACGCGACACGGCTGCGACCGTTCCTGCTGCGCGACGGCATCCAGATCCAGGGACTCGACAAGTTCCCACGGCTGCTGGACTACGTCACTCCCCCGGGCGTGCGGATCGCCGATGCGAGCCGTGTGCGCCTGGGCGCGCATCTCGCCCCCGGCACGACCGTCATGCACGAGGGGTTCGTGAACTTCAACGCCGGCACGCTCGGCGCCTCGATGGTCGAGGGCCGCATCTCGCAGGGCGTCGTCGTCGGCGACGGCAGCGACATCGGCGGAGGCGCGTCGATCATGGGCACCCTCTCGGGCGGCGGCGCGCATCGCGTGTCGATCGGCGCGCGCACCCTTCTCGGCGCCAACGCCGGCATCGGGATCTCGCTCGGCGACGACTGCATCGTCGAGGCGGGGCTCTACGTCACGGCGGGGTCCAAGATCGTCCTGGCGGACGAGCCCGTCCGCGCGGACGGGTCGCGTCCGTCGGTCAAGGGTGCGGAGCTCTCGGGGCTCGACGGCCTGCTGTTCCGCCGCAATTCGCTCACCGGTGCCGTCGAGGTCGTCCGTCGCTCCGGCGTGGGCGTCACGCTCAACGAGGCGCTCCACGCCTAGGCTCGGGCCATGACGAAGCGACTCGGCAAGAAGGTCTACGAGAAAGAGCTCCGCCGCCTGCAGGCGCAGCTCGTCGACATGCAGCAGTGGGTCCAGGCGACGGGCGCGCGCATCATCGTGATCTTCGAAGGACGCGACGCCGCGGGCAAGGGCTCGACGATCAAACGCATCACCGAGTACCTGAATCCGCGCGTCACCCGGATCGTGGCCCTGCCCACCCCCACCGATCGCCAGAAGACCGAGTGGTACTACCAGCGCTACATCCAGCACTTCCCGGCCGGCGGCGAGATCGTGCTGATGGACCGCTCCTGGTACAACCGCGCCGGCGTCGAGCACGTCATGGGCTACTGCACGAGCGCGGAGTACCACCGGTTCCTGCACCAGACGCCGATCTTCGAGCGGATGCTCGTCGAGGACGGCATCATCGTGCTCAAGTACTGGTTCAGCGTGTCGGACATCGAGCAGGAGAAGCGCTTCCGTTCACGCAACGACGATCCGATGCGCCGCTGGAAGCTCAGCCCCAACGACGTGCTCTCGATCACGAAGTGGGAGGACTACTCGCGTGCGAAGGACACGATGATCGTCCACACCGATATCCCGGAGGCCCCCTGGTTCGAGGTGGACAACGAGGACAAACGACGCGGACGCATCAACATGATCGCGCACCTCCTGTCGAAGATCCCCTACGAGCCCGTCGAACGGGAGCCCATCGACATCCCCGAACGCCCCGCATCCGGGGGCTACGAGCGCCCGCCCCGCAACGAGGACGCCGAGATCCCCGACCACGCCGCGTCGCTGGGCTGACGGCCGCAACGGGTCAGCGCAGGCGCACCGACAGACACGTGACGCACCCCTCGAGCTTCTCGAACTCGGTCACGTCGGTCGTCACCACCGAGAGCCCGCGCTCGCGGTAGAGCGCGGCCGTGAGGGGCGCATCCGACGACATGAGCACCGTCGTGTCGTCGAGGACCACGACGGCCGTGCCGTGCTCCTCGGGGATGCCGAGGAACGCGGGGAAGAGCCCGGGGTCGTCCACGAGCGGCTCGAAGCCGACGACCGTGCCGTCCGGAAGCGCCGTGACGCCGGACTTCAAGTGCAGCACCTTCGTCACCGGGATCTCCACCACATCCCATCCGCGCGGAGCGAGGATGCTGCGAAGCTGCGCGATGCCCTCGGCGTTCGTCCGCGCCGAGGCTCCGACATAGACCGTGGAGCCGACCTTGAGGATGTCGCCGCCGTCGAGGGTTCCGGGCTCCTCGATCGAGGTGAACGCGATTCCGGATGCCGCCACGGCGCTGCGGACGGTGGCCGACTCGCCGCGCCGCGAAGCTGCGCCGGCGCGGCAGAGGACCGCGAGGTCGCCGAACACGACGACGGCGTCCTCCACGAAGACGCCGTCCGGCTGCACGTCCGCGGGTTCGATCTCGATGACCGTCCACCCCCGCGAGCGGAAGACGTCGACGTAGCGCTCCCACTGATCCTGGGCGAGCACGGGATCGACCGTCACCCGGTCGAGGTGCGTCAGTTCACCGTCGGCGAGGAGCGGCGAGGGGCGTCGGACGAGGAGGTGCGGCATCCCACGACCCTATCGCCGGGGTCTCCGGTGCCGGCGACTCAGGCGCCGGGGTAGTTGCGCTCGGGAGAGCCGACGTACAGCTGCTGCGGACGACCGATCTTGGTCTGCGGGTCCTGCTGCATCTCACGCCAGTGCGCGAGCCATCCCGGGAGGCGACCGATCGCGAACAGCACGGTGAACATGCGCGTCGGGAAGCCCATCGCCTTGTAGATCACGCCGGTGTAGAAGTCGACGTTCGGGTACAGACGGCGCTCCTTGAAGTAATCGTCGTTGAGGGCGATGTCTTCGAGCTCCTTCGCGAGGTCGAGCAGCGGGTCGTGCACGCCGAGCTCGCGCAGCACCTCGTCGGCCGACTCCTTGACGAGCTTCGCGCGGGGGTCGTAGTTCTTGTAGACCCGGTGTCCGAAGCCCATGAGCTTGACACCGTCCTCTTTGTTCTTGACGCGCTCGACGAAGCGCTGCACCGACTCCCCGGAGTCGCGGATGCGCGCCAGCATGTCGAGCACGGCTTCGTTGGCGCCGCCGTGGAGCGGACCGTAGAGGGCGTTGATGCCCGCCGAGATCGAGGAGAACTGGTTCGCGCCGGTCGACCCGACGAGGCGCACGGTCGAGGTGGAGGCGTTCTGCTCGTGGTCCTCGTGCAGGATCAGCAGGCGCTCGAGCGCGCGAGACATCACGGGGTTCACGTCGTAGAGCTCGCTGAGCACGCCGAAGTTGAGCTTGAGGAAGTTGTCGGTGAAGCCGAGCGAGTTGTCGGGGTACAGGAAGGCCTGTCCGATGCTCTTCTTGTGCGCGTACGCCGCGATGACGGGCAGCTTCGCGAGCATGCGGATCGTGTTGAGCTCGACGTGCTCGGGGTTGTGCGGATCCGACTGGTTCTCGTAGTAGGTCGACAGCGCCGACACCGCCGACGAGAGGACCGACATCGGGTGCGCGGTGTGCGGCAGCGCCGTGAAGAACCGCTTCAGATCCTCGTGCAGCAGGGTGTGACGGCGGATGCGCTCGTCGAACTCGCCGAGCTCGTCGGCGCTCGGCAGCTCGCCGTAGATGAGCAGCCAGGCGACCTCGAGGTAGCTGCTGTTCTTCGCGAGCTGCTCGATCGGGTACCCGCG
>JBEVLS010000220.1:0-9721 GCA_040509015.1 Microbacterium sp. | reverse complement strand
CGTCGGTTGTTCTCGAAGTTCGGCCCCTTGACGGAGCGGATGCGCATGAGCTCCTGGTTGACCTGAGCCGTCGCGATCCCCGCGCGATCGTCGAAGAGCGGCAGCAGATCGCCGCGCACGAGCACGTGCTGCTCGAGCGGCACCGGCCGCGTCTCGGAGACGATGACCTCGGTGTCGCCGCGCACCGTGTCGAGCCAGTCGCCGAACTCCTCGGCGTTGGAGACCGTGGCCGACAGCGAGACCAGACGCACGGCCGGCGGGAGGTGGATGATGATCTCCTCCCAGACGGCGCCTCTGAAGCGGTCGGCGAGGTAGTGGACTTCGTCCATCACGACGAACCGGAGTCCGCGCAGCGCCGCCGAGTCGGCGTACAGCATGTTGCGCAGCACCTCGGTCGTCATCACGACGATCCGCGCGTTGCCGTTGATGTTCGTGTCACCGGTGAGCAGGCCCACCTGGTCGGCGCCGTAGACCTCCTGGAGCTCGCGGAACTTCTGATTCGACAGCGCCTTGATGGGGGTCGTGTAGAACGCCTTGTCGCCGGGTTCGAGCATCGCCAGGTGGACGGCGAACTCGCCGACGATCGTCTTGCCCGCGCCGGTCGGAGCCGCGACGAGCACGCTGCGACCGTCCTCCAGCGCCTGACACCCGGCGATCTGGAAGGGATCGAGTTCGAATCTCTGGGATGCCGCGAACGCGGTCGTCAGCGGGTGCTCCCGGTCACGCGAAGCGCGGGCGTACCGCTCGGCCGGACCGGGTTCGATCACGTGAGACCTTCCGAAGCGAGCAGCGCCGCGTCCCGCTTGGCCTTGCGCCGATCGAAGATCAGCGAGACCCCGGCCGCGGCGAAGAACAGGACGACGAGGATGCCGGAGAGCATGAGCATGCTCACGACGTCCGCTGCGGGCGTCGCCAGGGCCGAGAAGACGACCGAGACGAGGATCGCGACGCGCCACCCCTTGAGGATCGCCCGTCCCGACATGACCCCCGCGAAGTTCAGCGCGACGAGGAACACCGGCAGCACGAACGAGACGCCCACGACGATGAGGAGCTTGAAGACGAAGTCGTAGTAGTACGCCGCGTCGTAGAACGATGCTCCGCCCTCGGGGACGAAGTTGTTCATCAGCTCGACGATGTGCGGCATGATCAGCAGCCCCACATAGCACCCGGCGAAGAACAGCGGGATGGCCGCCACCAGGAAGCCGACGGTGTAGCGGACCTCCTTGCGCGTGAGACCCGGCATGACGAACGCCCAGATCTGCCAGAGCCAGACGGGCGCAGAGATCAGGATGCCGATCGCGAACGACATGCGCAGTCGCAGGTCGAAGCCGGACGTGATCGTGCTGAACATCAGCTCGACCTTGTTCGTCTCGCCCTCGCGCTCGGCGATCACCCGGATCGGCTCGGTGATCAGGTGTATCACCGGATCGGTGATGAAGAACGCCACCACCATGCCGACCACGAGAGCGGCCGCCGCGATCATCAGCCGCTTGCGCAGCTCGACCAGGTGCTGGCCGAGACCCATGCGCTTCTCAGCGCGCTGCGACCTGTCTGCGTCCGCGCGCGGCGCCCTGGCCGTCGTCACTGCCGATCAGGGTTTGGTGTCGGACGTTCCGCCCGCGTCGGCGCGCGGAATCGGTGCGGAGGCGTCGACGGACGCCGTGCTCCCGGCATCCGGCTTGGGGTCGTCTTCCTTCATCGCCTTCATCTCGCCCTTGAAGACGCGAGCCGACTGGCCCATGCTCTTGGCGAGTGCGGGGAGCTTGGCAGCACCGAACAGAAGGAGGATGACTGCGAGGATGATCAGGAAGTGCCATCCCGTGAGGCCTTGCAGCATGTCAGAGTCCTTTCGGCGGGTCGGATCTCAGTGTAACCCGCACCCGTGCGGGCAGGCCGCTGCGACGGGCGACTCGGGGCGGATGCATCAGTGGTACTGGGCAAGCCCCGCGTCGGCCCAGGCCGCCGCCGCGCGACGCGCGGCATCCGGCTCGACGATCTCGACCGCGCCGCCGCTGCGGGTCACGATGCGGCGGAGGCTCACTTCGTCCGCCACCCGCAGCGTCGCCGTCGTCACGCCGCCCGCCGTCGACAGCTGCGCCCGCTCGAGGTAGTCGCCCAGGAGCGGTGCGACGTCGTCGGCGAAGCGCAGCCGGACCACGACGTCGCCGCTCGTGGCGTCCTCGAACCAGTCGGGAACCGGATCCTCGCCGTGCGCGATCGGGATGCCGGTCAGCTCGAGCGAGCTCACCCGATCGAGGTGGAACGTGCGCATCGCCTCGCGCAGATGGCACCATCCCTGCAGATACCACTGCCCGTCCGAGATCAGCACCTTGACGGGATCCACCGTGCGCGTGGTGAGCGCGGCATCCGGAGCCTTGTAGGCGAACGAGACGGCCACACCCTGCGTCAGCGCCGATGCGACCGTGTCGCGGACGGCGTCGACGGGGCCGGGCGCGACGATCACGTCCGCCGGGGTGCTCGACGCCCCGCGGGCGAGTTTGGCGAGCAGTCCGGCGAACAGCGCGGTGTCGCCGACGCCCGGGATCGCCCGGGCGAGCTGCAGCCCGGCGAGCAGGGCGGCGGCTTCGCGGGCGCTCAGGCGCGGAGCGCGCTCGAGTCCGACGGAGTTCGTGATGACGATGAGGTCGCGCTGGTCGAGCAGGTCCCAGTCGATGTCGAACAGGTCGTTGGACATCTGCCAGAACCCGGCCTCGCCGGGGAGCCCGATCACCGTGAGCTTCTCGACCATCGCGCGCATCTGCTCGGGTTCGACGTCGAACTCGTCGGCCGCCTCGGCGATCGACACCTCGCCCTTGCCGATGAGATAGGGCACGAGCTGGAGCATGAGCGCCGCCCGATCGGTCGCGACGAGCGGCTTGCGGGCGCTCATGCGTCGCCCCCGTGCGCGCGACTGGTCGCCCGCAGCCTCGAGACCACCTGATCGCGGAGTTCGTCCGGCGCGACGACGCGCACCTCGGGTCCGTACGACGCCAGCTCGTCGGCGAAGATGTGCACGTCCACGAACGGCACCGTGATGCCCTGGTCGGCCGGAGTGCTGCGACGGTTCAGGCGGAGGGCGGCCTCGGTTCCGGGAGTGACCTCGAGCAGCGCCGTGCTGTTGGCCGCGACGCGTTCCAGTCCCGCCACGGCGCGTTCGCCGGCACCGTCGCGAAGCGCCGCGTCGAACGTCTCGCGCGTGACCTCGACGGGCCCCACGATGCGCGAGAGCAGGAACGTCCGCTCGGCCCCCACGCCGAGGTCGATGCCGTACACGTGCCAGCGCGCCTCGTACTCGACGAGGGCGAGCGGGCGGACACGTCGTTCGCGTGCCCCGCGGTCGCCCGGCTTGAGGTAGGGGAAGCGCACGACCTTCGTCTGCTCGATGGCTCGCTGCAGTCCGGCGAAGCTGGGCTCGCGCACGCTGATGCGCGGCGAGTAGCCGATGATCGGCTCGTCGACGGCGATCCCCAGAGCGCGGAGCTTGCGGAGTCCGCTGCGGGCGTCGCTCGACAGGGAGCTCTCGCTCCACACACCGCCGGCGAGATTCAGCAGCGCCAGTTCCGCGGGCGTGAACGTGATGTCGTCCGGCAGCTCGTACTCGGCCGTCGGCACGCGGTAGCGCGCTTCGCGGAGGTCGTCGGGATCAGCCCAGTCGCCGATCGTCTCGATGGGGATGCCGAGGCCCCGCAGGCTCTCCTTGTCGCGCTCGAACATCTTCTCGAGTGCGTCTTTGGACGCTCCGGCCTCGCCTTGCTCGCGGTACCCCGTCACGGAGCCGAGGATCGTGTCCTTCGTCAGCCCCTGCTCGGTCGCCATGAGCGCCACGACGAGGTTGACGAGACGTTCCTCGGGCGGATTCTTGACGGGGGCGTTCACGGGCACGCACTCATCCTAGGGTCGTCGGCGCACGCGAGCCGCGACCTCGGCTACTGCGTCGGGAGGGGATCGATGCCGAGGATGTCGATCACGAAGACGAGGGTCGAGTTCGCCGGGATGGCGCCCTGCTCCTGGTCGCCGTACCCCGCGTCCGGCGGCACCACGACGAGCACCTGGGAGCCCACGGTCTGGCCGTCGAGCGCCTGCGCGAAGCCGGGCACGACGCCTTGGAGGGTCAGCGAGGCGGGCTCGCCGTCCCACGAGGAGTCGAACTCCTCCTTCGTGTCCCACACGACGCCGAGGTAGTGCACGCGCACCGGCGCGTCGCCGGTGACGACCTCGCCCGTGCCGCGCTTGATCGTCTGCACCGTCACCTCGGACGGCGGTGCCGAGTCGGGGACGACGACTCCGGGTCGGCCGTCGACGGCGCGGACCACCGTGGGCATGCCGAAGCCCGAGTTGAAGACGTCGGCGCCGTCGGCCGCGGCCAGGTAGACCGTGCGCACGTCGACCACCGCGACGGCGGAGTCGGTGTCGGCCAGCTGGATGCTCTCGGCGTACTCGGGGACGATGCCGCTCGGCGCGAGCGCGACGACGGTGCGGGACCCGGGGGTCGCGCACTCGAGCGCCTCGGTGAGACCGGGCAGGATCGTGGAGAGCTGCGACAGCTGCCCGTCGAAGCCGCCCTCGACGATGGTGTCGCCGCTGTCTCCGCTGACGAGGGTCACGTCGAGACCGACGACCTGCGTGTCGCTCGTGATCGGAGTGCCCTCACCCGCGCTGACGTCGGCGATCGCCGTGTCTTCGACGCGGAACGGCGTGTAGAGGTCGATCTGCGGCTGGTCGCCGACATCGCCCGTCACCGTCACGAGATCCGAGACCGCCGCATCCGCCACGGGCTGATCGCAGGATGCCGAGGGCTGCTGCGAGCACCCGACGAGACCGACGGCGGTCAGGCCGAGGACGGCGAGGGCGGCGGGGATCAGACGGACTTTGCGCACCGGAACAGTCTAGATGCGGCTCAGTTGTCCGCCGCGCGGTCCTCGGCCGCCAGGCGTGCCGCGTCCGCGGCCTTCTGCGCCTCGCGCACGCGCTTGCGGAGGTTCTTGTCGGTGATCTGGCGATCGCCCACCGCACCCGGCGTCCACAGCTCGACGTCCTCGTCGCCGTAGCTCGACTTGGAGGCACGGCGCTTGACCTCGGGAGGCACGGCCCCCGGTGCGAGTCGCCGCGCCCAGAGGAGGAAGCCGGTGTGGGCCACCATGCGGTGATCGGGCCGGACGGCGAGTCCTTCGACGTGCCAGCCGCGCACCATCGTCTCGTTCGCCTCGGGCTCGGTGAACAGACCGGTGCCGCGGATGTACTCCGCGACGCGGCTGAGCTGGGTCGCCGTCGCGACGTAGCAGAGCACCACTCCCCCGGGCGTCAGCGCGTCGGCGACGACGTCGACGCACTCCCACGGCGCGAGCATGTCGAGGATCACCCGATCGACCGATCCCGCCGCCACCGTCTCGGGGAGCGCCTCGACCAGATCGCCGACGACGACGTCCCAGTTGCCGGGCTCGCCGCCGAGGAACGTCTCGACGTTCGCCTTCGCGACGTCGGCGAAGTCGGCGCGTCGCTCGAACGACGTCAGGCGCCCGTCGGCGCCGAGCGCCCGCAGCAGCCACAGAGACAGCGCGCCCGAGCCCACGCCCGCCTCGACGACGACCGCACCGGGGAAGACGTCGGCCTCGGCGATGATCTGCGCGGCATCCTTCGGGTAGACGATGGCGGCGCCGCGGGGCATCGACATGACGAAGTCCCGCAGCAGCGGACGCAGCGCGAGGTATTCGTGGCCGCCGCTGTTGGCCACGACCGAGCCGTCGGGCTGCCCGATGAGGGCGGCGTGCTTCAGCACGCCGTGGTGGGTGTGCAGCTCTCCGTCGGCGCGGAGCGTCGTGGTGTGCAGGCGTCCCTTGGGGCCCGTGAGCTGCACGCGATCGCCGACCCGGAACGGGCCGCTCGGACGCTCGGTCATGCGTGCACCCCTCGTGCTCGGTGCGCGGAGTGGAAGTCGACGATGTCCGCGGCGGTCACGCCGTCCAGCGTCGGCCAGACCGCGTGCGCCCCCGCGCCGGCGACCGAGACCATGAGCGGCACCCCGATGACAGCGGCTCCGGATGCCACGGCAGACCGCAGTCCGTTCGGCGAGTCCTCGATAGCGACGGACTCCTCGGGCGTCACGCCCAGCGCCTCGCAGGCCTGGAGGTACGGGTCCGGGAAGGGCTTCGGCCGGGTCGAGTCGTCGCCGGCGATGACGACGTCGAACGCCTCGAAGTCGATGAGCTCGACGACCGACAGTGCCATCCGGCGCAGCGACATGGTGACGAGGCCGGTCTTGATGCCGGCGTCGCGGAGGCTTGCGAGAAGCTCACGGGCGCCGGGTCGGAACGGCACGCCCTCGGTCGCGAGCCGCGCCGTCACGGCGTCGGTGAGGTGATCGACGATGTCGTGCACCGCCATGCGCACTCCGGCGTCCTGCAGGATGCGCGCGGAATCCTCCAGACCCATGCCCACCAGTCCGAGCGCCTGCTCGTGCGACCACGTTCCGCCGAAGCTCTCGATGAGGGCGACCTCCGACGCCATCCAGTACGGCTCGGTGTCGACGAGGGTGCCGTCCATGTCCCACAGGACCGCGGCGAGGGGTGGAGAAGTCATTGCCCAATGCTACCGAGCGGAGCCTCCGGGCCCGCGGCGCGGGGCGCCGGGCCCCCGACTCGGGAGGAGGAGCATATTGTGGAGGTCAGCCCGCGGACGCGGGCGGAGGAGGGCGTGTGGACGGACTGGGACGACGGGTTCTCGTGGCTGCATTCGACGGCTGGAACGACGCCGGCGAGGCGGCGTCGTCGGCGTTGGCGCACCTGCGCGAGAACGACGAGTACGAAGCGGTCTTCTCGGTGGATCCCGAGCTGTACTTCGACTACCAGTACACGCGCCCCCAGGTCGAAGCCGACGGTGAAGGGCGCCGCACGCTGCGCTGGCCCGAGACCACTCTCCTGCGTCCCGTGACTCCCACAGAGGGCACCCAGCTGTGGCTGCTCACCGGCGTCGAGCCCGCGAGGGCGTGGAAGGCGTTCGCGAACGAGATCGTCGACGTCGCGCTCCGCGAGGACATCACCGGATTCGTCGGGCTGGGCTCGATGATGTCGGACGTTCCGCACACCCGGCCGATCTCGATCTTCGCCGGCAGCGAGAGCGAGCAGCTGCGCACCGGACTCGGCCTCGAGCGCAGCACCTACGAGGGCCCGGTCGGCATCCTCAGCGTCCTCTCGCACGTCGCCGATGCGGCGGGCATCCCGTCGGCGGGCCTCTGGGCGAGCGTCCCGCACTACGTCGCCGGGCACACGCCGTCGCCCAAGGCGACGCTGGCCCTCCTCGAGCGCCTCGGCGAGCTCACCGGCGCGGTCGTGCCCCCGGGCGACCTCGCGACCCAGGCCGCCGCCTGGGAGGCGTCGATCGACGCGGCCGCCGCGGACGACGAAGAGATGACCGAGTACATCCATCAGCTCGAGCGCACGCGCGACACGTGGGACTCGCCCGAGGCGTCCGGCGACGCGATCGCGCAGGAGTTCGAGAAGTACCTGCGGCGATCGGACGGTCCCGGCAAGGGCGACGGCCCGAACAAGCCGGGTCGCGACGACCCGCGCCGCTGAGCCGTCAGGGCTGGATGACGCCCGTGCTCAGCAGCACGAGCACCGTCGTGCCGAGCGCCACCCGGTAGACGACGAACGGCAGGAAGCTGTGCTTTGAGATCCAGCTCATGAAGAACGCGATGACGCCGAGCGCGACGACGAAGGCGACGACGGTGGCCGCGGCGGTCTCGCCGAGGGTGAAGACACCCGGCTCGTTCCAGCTCTTGAAGAGCTGGTAGAAGCCGCTGCCGAACACCGCGGGGATCGCGAGCAGGAATGCATAGCGGGCCGCGGCGGCCCGCTCGTAGCCCATGAACAGGCCGACCGTGATCGTGCCGCCCGAGCGTGACACACCGGGGATCAGGGCCAGCGACTGGGCGAGCCCGTAGATCGCGCCGTCGCCGTAGGTGAGCTCGTTGAGCTTGCGCTTCTTCGCGCCGACGTGATCGGCGATCCCGAGGAGCACGCCGAACAGGATCAGCATCCCCGCGACCAGCCACAGCGAACGGAAGACCGTCTCGATCTGGTCCTGGAACAGCAGGCCGAGCACGACGATCGGAATGCTGCCGATGATGATGAGCCAGCCCATCCGCGCGTCGGGATCGTTGCGGGGGATCCTGCCGACGAGCGCCTTGCACCAACTGCCGATGATCCGCACGATGTCGCGCCAGAAGAACACGACCACCGCCGCCTCGGTGCCGATCTGCGTGATCGCCGTGAACGCCGCGCCGGGGTCCTCCGCGGAGGGGAGGAACTCGCCCACGATGCGCAGGTGGGCGCTCGACGACACCGGCAGGAACTCGGTGAGTCCCTGGACGAGTCCGAGGAAGATCGCCTCGAGGAAGTGCATGGGAGGCCTTTCAGTACGTGCGGAGGAGGTCCGTGAGGACGCTCTGCCCGAAGACGAGCGCGTCGAGCGGCACACGCTCGTCGACGCCGTGGAACATGCCCGTGAAGTCGAGGTCGGCGGGCAGTCGCAGGGGCGCGAACCCGTAGCCGGCGATGCCGAGTGCCGCGAGCGCCTTGTTGTCGGTGCCGCCGCCGAGCAGATACGGGATCACGGGCACGCCGGGGTCGTGACGGCCGAGCGCCGAGACCATCGCGTCGACGAGGTCGCCGCGGAACGGCACCTCGAGCCCGATGTCCTGGTGGACGATCTCGACCTCGACGTCGGGGCCGATGATGCGGCGGATGTCGGCGAGAGCCGCCTCCTCCGTCCCCGGGAGCACGCGCACGTCGATGAGGGCTTCCGCGCGATCGGGGATCACGTTGTGCTTGTAGCCCGCCGTCAGCCCCGTCGGGTTGGTGGTCGTGCGAAGCGACGAGCGGAGGAATCCGGATGCCGCGCCCGCCGCGCCGGCGAGGGCATCCGGATCGCCGGGGTCGCCTCCGGTGATCGCCGACAGCCCTTCGATCATCGCCGACGTCGTCTCGGTGAGGCGGACGGGCCATTCGGTGCGTCCGAGCGCGGCGACCGCCGAGGCCAGCGCCGTCACCGCGTTGTCGGCGTGCACGCTCGAGCCGTGCGCCGCGCGACCGCGGGCGACGAGCCGGATCCACAGGAGGGCCTTCTCCCCCACCTGCAGCAGGTACGCCGTGCGATCGCCCACGGCGACGGAGTAGCCGCCGACCTCGCTGATGGCCTCGGTCGCCCCCTCGAACCACTCGGGCCGGTCCCGCACGACGAGTGCCGAACCCTCGACGCCGCCGTTCTCCTCGTCGGCGAAGAACGTCACGACGATGTCGCGTTCGGGCTGCTCGCCCGCGCGGAGGATGTCGGCGACGGACGTGAGGATCATGGCGTCCATGTCCTTCATGTCGACGGCGCCGCGACCCCAGAGCATGCCGTCGCGGATCACCCCGCCGAAGGGGTCGACGCTCCAGTCCTCGGCGATCGCCGGCACGACGTCGAGGTGCCCGTGCAGCACGAGCGCGGGCTTGCTCGTGTCGCGCCCGGGCACGCGCGCCATCACATTGGTGCGCCGCTCGATGGGCTCGTAGTACTGCGGGGAGAGCCCCAGCGACTCGAGGTAGGCGCCGACGTACTCGGCGGCCTCGCGCTCGCCCTTCGACCGCCCACCGCCGTGATTCGTGGTGTCGATCCGGATGAGATCGCGTGCGATCGTCACGACCTCGGGAAGGGTCTCGTCGACGTCTGGCATGCGGACAAA
>JBEVLS010000219.1:0-4129 GCA_040509015.1 Microbacterium sp. | reverse complement strand
TCGCGGGTGGGGCTCCCTGTTGGGACCGCGTGATGATCCATCCCGTGACGGGAACAGTCCTCGAGGTCGACCGGTACGAACCGACTGCGGCGCAACGACGCTTTCTGCGTGCCCGAGATCGGCACTGTCGGGCACCGGGCTGTCGGCAACCCGCCCGACGCTGCCAGATCGATCACAACCACGAACGTCGCGATGGCGGAACAACCGCGCTCGGCAATCTCGCGCACCTCTGCGTGCGACATCACACGCTCAAGACCGAAACCCCGTGGACCGTCCGTCAGCGTCCCGACGGAACGCTCGATTTCACGAGTCCTCTCGGCAGCGTCTACGAGCAGCGGCTCCCACCCAGAGTGATGTTCACCCCAGACGCCGGCGGTGCTCCGTTCTGACCCCCGATCGCGTGTGCACCTGGATACCCCGCGGACGCGCGCCCTTCAGCCTCCGGTCGAGGCCCGCACGACGAGCTCGGGCTCGAAGACGACCTGCTCCGACGCGCGGGCGGGGTCGTCGCCCTCCTCCACGAGCAGCCGCAGCGCGGTCTCGCCCATGAGGCGGCTCGGCTGGCGCACGGACGACAGCGGGACGACGGCCGCGGCGGCGAAGTCGATGTCGTCGAAGCCGATCAAGGCGATGTCGTCGGGCACGCTGATGCCGTGCGCCGAAAGACCCTGCAGCACGCCGAGGGCGACGAGGTCGTTCGCGCAGAAGATCGCATCGGGCCGATCCTCTGCGGCCCGGGCGGCGACGGCATCCCCCGCTGCCCGCCCGTCATCGACCTGCGAAGCGACACCCGGCAGCGTCTCGAGCGTCGCGCCGGCGACCTCCGCGACGGCCCGGCGAGCGCCCCGCAGGCGATCGTCGATCTGCCGCATGTCGATCGGACCCCCGGTGAAGAGGATGCGCCGTCGGCCGATCTCGAGCAGGTGCCGGGTGGCCAGGTAGCCACCGAGCTCGTCGTCGACCGAGACGCTGCTGAACAGGTGGTCCTCGCTCTGCCGGTCGACGAGCACGGCGGGGATCCCGCGCTCGCGCACCTGGCGCAGGCGGTCCCCCACCTCTTGATACGGCGAGATCAGGATGCCGCGAACGCGCTGCTGCTCGAACAGGTCGAGATACCGCGCTTCGCGGTCCACGCTCTCGTCGCTGTTGGCGAGCAGCACCGACAGCCCTCGCGCGTCGGCTTCGCGCTCGGCGCCGCGCGCGAGCTCGGTGAAGAACGGGTTGCGCACATCGAGCACGATCAGCCCGACGGTGGCGCTGCGTCCTGCTCGCAGCTGGCGCGCCGCGTCATTGCGGACGTAGCCCAGCTCGGCGATCGCGGCGTTGACGCGGCTCACCGACTCGGGGGCCACGCGCTCGCGATGGTTGAGCACGTTCGAGACGGTGCCCACCGATACGCCCGCCCGCTCGGCGACGTCTCTGATGCTCGCCGTCATGCGCCGCCGAAGCCCTCGGTGCTGGCGCGGACGACGAGGTCGGGCTCGAACATGCGGTGGGGCTCGGTGATCTCGCGCCGCTCGATCGCGTCGAACAGCAGGTCGACCACGGCGACGCCGAATCCTTCGTGGCGTCCTCGGATGCTCGTGAGCGGGATCAGCGACGCCTCGGCGAACTCGTTGTCGTCGTAGCCGACGATGGCCACGTCGCGCGGCACGGCGACGCCTCCGAGCACGAGCGTCTGCATGATGCCGAGGGCGAGGAGGTCGTTGACGGCGAAGATGCCGTCGGGGCGCATCTCGGCCGGGCGCGCGAGAAGGGCGGCGCCCACGTCGAGCCCGCCGCGAACCGTGCGATCGGGCTGGTCGATGACCTCGAGCGTGGCCGCACCGAACCTGCGCACCGCGTCGCTCGCGCCCGAGAGTCGATCGGCGACCTGCGGGATGCCGAGCGGGCCACCCACGAATGCGATGCGTCGTGCTCCGACATCCAGGAGGTGGCTCATGGCCTGGCGTCCGCCCGACACGTCGTCGAGCGACACCGACGGCTGCTCGCTCGTGCGGGCGCGCTGACCGACGAGCACCGACGGGGTGCCGCGCTTGCGCACGCGGGCCAGGCGATCCTCGACCGGAACGTGCGACGACATCAGCAGACCCTGCACGCGGTGCTGCTCGAACACCTCGATGTAGGCATCCTCGCGCTCCTGGCTGCGGTGGGAGTTGGCCAGGAAGACGGTGACGCCGCGCTCGCTCGCGCGCCGCTCGACGCTCTCGGCGATCTCGGCGAAGTAGGGGTTGCTGACGTCAGGGGCCAGATAGCCGATGACACTGCTCGTGCCCAATCGCAGCTGACGGCCGGCGTTCGAGGGGATGAAGCCGAGCGAGTCGATCGCGTACCGGATGCGCTGCGCCTTGTCGGCCGACACGCGGTCGGGGTGGTTGAGGTAGTTCGAGACGGTGCCGACGGCGACGCCGGCGAGAACGGCGACGTCGCGGATGCCGACCCTGGCCATGCGCGGACTCCCTCGTAGCTGGCGTTGAACAGCCACTGTACCCGAGGGGCGGGATCGCGGGATCTACGGTGAAAACGTTTCAAAGACGGACCGGAACGCACGCTCGGGACTCTCGTGCGCGCACGTCCACGGCGCCGGAGGTCACTGGAGAGCCGAGAGTCGGTCCGCGTTATGAACTTGTGACGTTTCAAGTCCGGTCGGACGATGCCCGAAAGACCGCCGCATTCCGCGTCAGCGCGGGGAACGAGGGCGCCGGAGCGCAGTCTGGATCGGAGTATTGACAGGTCGACGATCCGCGCCTTACGATCACTTTTGAAACGTCTCAATAACGAGACGCCACTTTCAAGGAGGAAATGTGTTCACAGCAGAACGACGGCGTCTCCGCAAGCCGCTCGTCGGCACCGCGGCCCTGATCGGCGCCGGAGTCCTCGTGCTCGCCGGCTGCTCGGGCGGCGGGGGCGGCGAGAACCCCTCGACACTCGAGTTCCTGAAGAACGCCGAGAACACCACGACGCAGCCCGTCCTCGATGCCCTGGCCGCCGGTCAGTGCGAAGCCGAGAACGACGCGGCCCCGCTCGAAGTCAACTCGATCCCCCAGGCGGAGCTCGACGCTCAGGTCCAGCTGCTCGCCACGCAGGACGGCCTTCCGCCCATGTTCTCCGCCGGCGGCAACCCGGCCGAGGGCGCGAAGCTCGCCGACGCCGGCTACCTCGTCGACTTCGATGAGGCGCTCACCGAGCTCGGCGTGCGAGACAAGGTCGCCGAGGGCGCGGTGTCGACGATCAAGAAGCTCTACGGCGGCGACTTCACGTTCCTGCCGTTCCAGTACAACATCGAGGGCATCTTCTACAACAAGGCCGTCTTCGAAGAGAACGGCTGGGCCGTGCCCGAGACGTGGGACGACCTCGTCACCGTCGCCGGCGAGGCACAGGCCGCGGGCCTCACGCCGTTCGCGGCATCCGGCGAGCAGGGCTGGCCGCTCACGCGTCTCGTCTCGGGATACCTCTTCCGCTCGCTCGGCCCGGACGCCATGCAGAAGATCGCCGACGGAGACGCGAAGCTGACCGACCCCGAGTACGTCGAGGCCGCAGCCGCGATCGCCGACCTCGGCGCCGAGGGGTACTTCGGCGACAACGTCGCTTCTCTCGACTACGACGCGGCGACGAACGAGTTCCTCTCGGGCAACGCAGCGATGATCTACATGGGCAGCTGGCTGCTGGGCAACATCAACAGCGACGCCAACACGCTCGGCGACGACGCGGTCGGCTTCTTCAAGTTCCCCGCCGTCACCGGTGGCGCCGGATCGATCGACGAGTACCCCTCGAACGTCGGCCTGCCCGCCACCTTCAACGCCAAGACCTACTCGGCCGACAACGCCGTGGGCGACTGGCTCAAGTGCATCACCGACAACTACGGCACCGAGGCGCTCAAGCAGGGTCAGATCACCGGATTCATCTCCGACGAGCCGGCCGACCTGCCGGTCATCTCGCAGACGATCGCCGATGAGATCTCCACGGCGACCGACAGCGTCCTGTGGTTCGAGGCCCTCTTCAACGCCAAGGCGTCGAGCGTCTCCTCCACCAACGCCGCGCTGCTGGTCACCGGCCAGCTCTCGCCCGAGGAGTTCATGACCCTCGTGCAGACCGCGCTCGACGAAGGCTGATCCCCGGCGCCCCGGTG
>JBEVLS010000218.1:0-3887 GCA_040509015.1 Microbacterium sp. | reverse complement strand
AGACCGGCGGGCACGAGTCCCAGCGGCTCGCCCGCGACGGTGAGCGCCGCCCAGAGCGCGTCGGCCTGCGCGTTCGGAACGAGGAGCTCGTAGCCGTCCTCGCCCGTGTAGCCGGTGCGGGCGATGAGGAGCGTCGCGGTGGCGAACGACGCGTCGATCGCCGCGTAGTACTTCAGATCATCCAGGGGCGCACCGAGATCGGCGATGCCGTCTGCGGCGTCGAGGATTGCCCGCGCGGACGGGCCCTGGACCGCGATCAGCGCGTAGTCATCGGTGACGTCGGTCACCTCGAGGGCTCCGAAGCCCTCGGCGCGCTCGGTGAGCGCGGGCGCCACGGCGTCGCGGTTGCCGGCGTTCGAGATGATCAGGAACCGCGCATCGCCCAGGCGGTAGACGATGACGTCGTCGATGATGCCGCCCGTGTCGGCGAGGAGGAGCGAGTACTTCGCCTTCCACACCGGCATGGCCGAGAAGCGACCGGCGAGCGCGTAGTCGAGGAACGCGCCGGCATCCGCACCCTCGATGACGAACTCCGCCATGTGCGAGATGTCGAACAGTCCCGCCGCCGTGCGCACGGCGTGGTGCTCCGCGAGGTCGGACGAGTACCGCACCGGCATCGACCACCCGCCGAAGTCGGTGAACGAGGCGCCGAGCGCGGCATGGCGCTCGTGAAGGGCGGTGGAGCGGAGTTCGGACATGAGTTCTCCCGCGGTCGTCGGGCGGACGCCGATCGGCGTCCGAGGAACTCCCCCTCTGTCATGGGGCCTGAGAGTTTCACCCGCGAGGGGCTTTCACCGTCGGCACGACGCGAACGTCGTTTTCCAGAGCGGCCGGACGTGGGCGGTGCGGAACCTGAGAGATTGGCGGGGAGGCTTGCTCCTTCGGTGGGCGCCGTGCTGCGCTGCGCCCGTCTCCCGCACACGTCATGCGGCCTGTCTTAAGTTACCGCGCCAGCATACCGGCAGAGCCTCACCCGACGCAGTCTCCCGAGCCGACGGGTTCGCTCAGCGCCTCGGCCTGCGCGGCGACCGGCATGAGCTCGGCCATCGTCATCGCGTAGCCGCGGGTGTCGTCGTCCTGCGCCCGCGCGAAGACCACGCCCGCGACGGTGCCGTCCTCGGTGAGCAGCGGTCCTCCGGAGTTGCCCGGACGCACCGCCGCCTGCAGCGAGTAGATCTCGCGAGGCACGAGCTGGGCGTCGTAGATGTCGGCCACGGGCACCGTGCCCACCGACAGCACGGCGGCGGGTGTCATCGTGAACGGCCCGCCGAGCGGATAGCCCTGAATCGCTCCGGATGTGCCGACGGCGAGCGTGGATGCGAGCGGGATGGGCGCTGCCGCGAGATCGTCGACCGCGACGACGGCGAGGTCGTCGATCGGGTCGAAGTAGACGATCCGCCCCTCTCGTGCCGCGCCGCCGGGCAGCTCGACGATGGGGGTCTCGACGCCGGCGACGACGTGCGCGTTCGTGACGACGCGGTTCGGCGCGACGACGAATCCGCTCCCGGTCGAGCTGCGACCGCACGAGTACGCCGTGCCCGAGACGCGGGCCACGGACGACGCGGCGCGCTGCAGCTCGGGGTCGTCCAGCGCGACGGGCGGCTCGGGGTCGGCCGTGCCCGGAGCCAGCAGATCCCCCAGACGCGGGATCCCGTCGTCGAGGACGGTGGAGCGCAGCTCCGCGAGCGCGGAGTCCACGACCGGAGGGGTGAGCGCGTCGATGAACTGGACGACCCGGGACGACGCGACGGCCGACGACAGCCCGGGGGCCCTCACCGCGGTGACGGCGGGTGCGACGAGCGCGATGGCGAGGGCGGCGATCACGACGCTCGCGACGCCTCCGAGGAAACGCTCGATCCCCCGCAGCTTGAGCTTGTCGGTGCCGCTGCGGAGCAGTGATCCCACGACGGAGCCGAGGGTCGCGCCGAGGATGAGCAGGACGACGACAGACCCGAGGACCGCGAGTCCGCGCCATTGCGGCCACGGCACCCACGCACTGACGAGCGGCGTGAGCCAGAATGCCGCGACACCTCCGGCGACGAGTCCGGCGAGCGTGCCGACGCTCGCGAAGAATCCGCGCCGGATGCCGGCCGCCAGCGCCACCACGAGGGCGACGACCACGAGCACGTCGACGACGATCACGGGTCTCCTCTCCGTCCGCCAGCGTAGGCAATCGAGGCTGGGAAGCCGCCCGTTTGTGTTCTGGTCGCAGTGACTATAAGATCGGCGTCAAGGAGTTAGAGTCACCATGACACGAACAACCCTCGACCTCGAGAGATCCAACGCCGCGACGTCGGACGACGTCACGCGCGTCGCGGTGTCGACCGTCATCTTCACGCTGCGCCGGCCACCCGGCGCCGAGACCCCGACTCTCGCCCTCCCGCTCGTGACGCGCACCCGCGATCCGCACGAGGGCCAGTGGGCGCTTCCCGGCGGCTGGCTCGACGTCGCCGAGAACATGGATGCCGCGGCATCCCGCACCCTCGCCGAGACGACCGGGCTCGCGCCCAGCTATCTCGAGCAGCTGTACGCCTTCGGAGACGTCGGCCGCTCGCCGAGCCGGGTGATCTCGATCGTCTACTGGGCTCTGCTGCGGCCCGACGATGCCTCGACCCAGCTCGCCGACGAGCAGGAGAACGTCGCGTGGTTCGACGTCGCCACACTCCCCCGGCTCGCGTTCGACCACAACGAGATCGTCGACTACGCCCTGTGGCGGCTGCGCAACAAGGTGGGCTACAGCCGCATCGCGCACGGCCTGCTCGCCGACGAGTTCACGCTCGCCGAGCTGCGCGAGGTGTACGAGTCGATCCTCGACCGCAGGCTCGACCCCGCGAACTTCCGCCGTCAGGTCGAGAACTCCGGAACCCTCCTGCCCACCGAGCGCTTCCGCACCGGCAGCCACCGCCCCGCCCGCCTGTACCGCTACAACCGCGACGTCGAGCTCGCAGACCTCGGTCCGCTCACCGTCCGCCGCTGACTCCTCCCGAAAGAGAAGGCCATGTCCACGATCCTCACCCTCCAGCCACGGCCGGCCGACCCGTCCGTCGATCACGCGATCCAGGCGATCGTCACCGGCGCCTCGACCGCCGAGACCTGCAACACCGATCTCGCGGACGGCCCGTGGACCTTCGACGTGCGGCCGGGCTACGGACCGGGCTCGTCGATGGGCGACGTCATCCCGACCGGATCGCCGCGACAGGGAGAGCTGCCCGCCGAGTACCGCACGGCATCCGACGAAGAACTCGACGCGCGCATCGTCGCGGCCAAGGCGACCCTCGGCGACCGCGTCGTCGTGCTCGGGCACTTCTACCAGCGCGAAGAGGTCGTCCGGCACGCCGACTACGTGGGCGATTCCTTCCAGCTCGCGAACGCGGCGCTCGAGCACCCCGACGCCGAGGCGATCGTGTTCTGCGGCGTGCACTTCATGGCAGAGACGGCCGACCTGCTGTCGCAGCCCGAGCAGGCGGTGATCCTCCCCAACCTCGCCGCCGGCTGCTCGATGGCCGACATGGCCGACATCGATCAGGTCGAGGAGTGCTGGGAGCAGCTCGAAGACCTCTACGGCGACATGGACGCGACCGACGCCGACGGACTCGTGCCGGTCATCCCCGTCACCTACATGAACTCGTCCGCCGCGATCAAGGGATTCGTCGGCCGGCACGGCGGCATCGTCTGCACGTCGTCGAACGCGCGGACCGTGCTCGAGTGGGCGTTCGCACGCGGCCGCCGCGTGCTGTTCTTTCCGGATCAGCATCTCGGCCGCAACACCGCCAAGGCGATGGGCGTGCCGCTCGAGCAGATGCCGATGTGGAACCCCCGCAAGCCGCTGGGCGGATCCTCCGCCGGCGAGCTGGAGGATGCGCGCGTGATCCTGTGGCACGGGTTCT